>NZ_JAJOHP010000030.1:0-61736 GCF_021109375.1 Arthrobacter sp. AK01 | reverse complement strand
CCCGTATTATACAACAATTCTTGGCCCCGCCTTTGGCCCTGTTGTTACCCGGGGTTTATTTTTGTGTGCCCGTCCCCGCTTGGGGCGTGCACGTTCTTCCAACGGGCAGGCCCAACACCTGAGCTAAACCCTCGAGAGCACGGCCGGGTTTTGATCTACGCCCAGATCTTCCATGGCTACGCTCCAAGAGGACTGCTGCCGGATGTGCCGACGGGCAACCCCTATCTGTCGTCGCATGTTGATCCCGCAGGCAGCGGAGATCCGGTCACCCGAGCGGGCGAGGGCCAGGAACCCGCCGTCAGGGAGCTCGTCGCGTACCACCATCATCTTGTCCCCAGTTGCCACCCCGACGAATTGTAGGCGTTTGCCGTACAGGTCGGACCAGTAGTACGGGACGGTGTCGAATGGCTCTTTCGCGTCGCTGACGGCGTTGTGCCCCGCGTTAACACCTTGCTCGGAAGCGGCCGTCCAGTGTGGACTTCTAAGCTGCTGGTCAAAGAGTTTGCTGGGCCAGGATGCGATATCGCCAGCTGCGTAGACACCGGGCGCTGCCCGGAGGAATTCGTCGCACACCACTCCGAATCCATCGAGTTCGATGCCTGATCCTGCCAGCCATTCTGTTGCTGGCTCGCCGCCAATTCCGTAGGCGACGACATCGGCGGGGACCATCGACCCGTCGGAGAGCAGGATGGAGGATTCGCTGACCTCGGCGATGCTGCATCCGAGCCTTACGTCTACGCCGTTCGAGCGGTGCAGTTGGACGAGGGCATCGGCCACCTGATCACCGAGTGCCCCGGAGAGTGGCTTCCTTACTGTGCTGATGAGCGTCACGCTTATGCCCCTGGAGCGTGTTGAGCTCGCCAGCTCCGAACCGATGAAACCTGCCCCGAGTATCGCCACGTGCCTGGCGCCGGAAGCGAGGCGTTCCCGAAGCCGCATCCCGTCCGTCACTGTGCGGACAGGGTAGAGATTCTGCTCCTCTCGATTGGTGCTGAAGGTGCGGGAGCGGTAGCCCGTGGCCAGGATGATCGAGGAGTAGTCCAGCCACGCCTGACCCACCCGGACGCGTTTGCCGGGAACATCCAGCTGCTCTGCAGCCTGCCCGAGACGCAGTTCGATGTTGAGTTCGTTTCTGAGCTCGTCGGGGTCGCGAAGGAGCACGTCGGGCGGTGCAGGTGCGGTGATGAAGTCCTTCGACAACGGAGGCCGGTCGTAGGGTGGGTGCTCCTCGTCCCCGATCATCACCAGCGCTCCGGTATAGCCGGCCCGCCTGGCGCCTTCCGCTGCCCGCAGGCCGGCAAGGCCGGCGCCGATGATGATGACGGGCGCGTCAGCGTTCTGTCTCATCATGCCGCCCGCATCTGCACCGTCATGGGGAACCTGGAGTACCCCCAAACGCCGATCCGATCACGTCGGACCACTTGTTCGGTGGCAACCTCAAACGACTCCCAACGGCTTACCGCGTGCTTCAGGACGGTGATCAGTTCCAGACGGGCGAGGTGCTGGCCGAGGCAAGCATGGATACCGCCCCCGAAAGTGATGTGCGGATTGGGTGTCCGGTGGATGTCGAGAACGTCCGGGTCGCTAAACACTCGGGGGTCGCGGTTCGCGGCCAGGATGGCAAGTTGGATGGAGTCTCCGGGGCGGATGACGTGTTCTCCCAGAGATATGTCCTTGACGGCCACACGGCCTGTGAACGGAGAGGGGGTGGCGAAGCGCAGGAACTCCTCGGCGGCTGCAGGGATCAGACTTGGATCGGCTTGGAGTTCCTTCCACACCTGTGGGAATTGCGTCATTGCCTCGAAGGCGGCCGGGATGATCGTGGTTGTTGTTTCGGTTCCCGCGGCGACGAGTTCGATGAGGCGGACAACGGCTTCCTGTTCGGAAAGCAGCGTTCCTTCTTCCATGCCTTGGTACAAACGCTGCAGTACGGTCCCGGCGGGCGCAGTGGAAGCATGGTCCCGAAGCACTCTCTGCAAGTAGTCCTCGAGTGCAGTGGCTGCTTTATCGCTGGCCTCGAGGCTGTCACTGTCCAGGTGCGGTTCCAGTGACCGGGTGAGATCAACGGCCCAATGGTTGAGCTGGAGTGGATCTTCGGCGTCGAAGCCGATCAGCTTGGTGACCACCGCCAACGGTAGCGGCACCGAGATTGAGTCGAGGACGTCAAACCGGGTATCTTCCTCGATGCCCTCAAGCAGCGCGATGACAGTCTGCTCGACTGTCTCAGCGTAGTCCCGTTCTACGGACCGCCGTGTGAGCAGTGGTGCCGTGTGCCGGCGCAGCCGCGGGTGGTCGGGCAGATCCGTGGTGACCAGGGCATTTTCGATTCCGCGGGAGATTGCTGTGCCCTTACCAAATGGGCATTGCTCTGCGTAATCGTTGATTTTGAACAGGCTCGCCTGGGCGTCCTCGAGGTTGTTGAGCACCATAACGACGTCTGCGTGGCGGCTGACGACCCAGCTTCCGGCGCTGTCGGACCAGAACACGGGGTGCTCCTCGCGCATCTTGTTGAAGGCCGGTACAGGGTTCTGATAAAGAGTCGGGTCCGCGAAGTCAAGTGGTTCTTTCATTGTGGGGTCCTTTCGGTGAGTTTGTTGGAGGTGGCTCGTTCTTCCTGGCGGGACAACGCGACAAAGAGCACGGCGGCAACCGTCCCACCGAGAACGATGGACATGTCGATGCCGCCGAGCATTGCGGCTATGGGCCCCTGGTATGAAGCCCCATTCAGTGACAGCAGTGCCACCACTGAGCCGCCGAGCAGCGCGCAGATCCCGGAGAGACGGAATCCGCCTCGATGCCAGTGCGGGCCTCCCTGGGAGGGGTTGGACAGGGCGACGCCGTCGTAGCGACCTTTGCGGCGAACGCTGTCGACGAGATAGATGGCTGTCAGGGGCATTGCCACTGAGCCCAAGCACGTCAGCCCTAGCTGGAGGATGTTCAGGAAGCTGTCCGCGAAGAAGAGCACGTAGACCGTGCCGATAGCCGCGGTTAGACCGAGCCCGGTCACTGCAACCACACGGGACACAGGCACCCCGGCGGCTTGGACAGCAAGGCTTCCTCCGTAGATGGTCATGACTGTGTTCATGATCGAACCAATGACGATGACCACGACGAGCACGGTGCCGAACCATTCTGGAACGAGGTTCATCAGTCCTGTGACGGGTTCGGACATGTCCGTGGCCGTGGCGGCAAGGACGCCTACCAGCTCCAGTCCGACGAGGGGGATCATGCCGCCGAGCCCGACGGCGAGAACGATGGGCTTGCGTCTGGTGGTGCTGGGGATGTGCCGGGCAAAGTCCGCTGCGCTGCCCCAGGACAGCGGCATCGCGATGCACAACGTCAGCGCGACGACGAAGCCTATGACAGGATTCTCCGTCGGGACCGGTTGGAAGGATGCCAGGTCCACTTTTTGGAAGACGAAGAAACCTAGCAGAACGAAAGCAGCAGCGATAACCACGGTGAGCACGCCGCTGGTCTTTACCATCATGTTGTAGCCGTACATTGCCAGTCCCGTGGATGCCAGCACGATGATTCCGCAGACGATAGCCGTCGTGGCGACGTCAGGTGCCATGCCAAGCCGCTCGGCAACGACCAAACCACCCTGCGTACCGATCACGAGATTGACGATGGTGACCAGGGTCGACAGAACGACTACCACGCCGGCCCCAAAGACCTTGTTTCCCCGCATGCCGAAAAGAGCACGCGTGATAATCGATGTTGGCACTCCGGATGCGGCGCCGATACTGGCGAACCAGCCCATGAGGAACATGAGGCTGTTGGCCACAAGAATGACCACCACGGCCTGCCACATGCTCAGGCCGAACACCATGATCGTCGCGCCTATGACAACGTACAGCTGGGTCACATTGGCTGAAAGGAACATGAAAAAGAGGTCACGCGGTCTTCCGGATCGTTGCTCATCGGGGATGAAGCTCGCGCCTTGGACTTCGATGGCAGCTGCGCTTTCCTTCACCTCGGGACCTACGCGTTCTCTGCGGAGGATGAGGGATCGGGTTCAGCGAGGGTGATTGCCTGTGTGGGGCACTGTGCGCAGGCGGCCTGCACTTCGGCGAGCGTTGCGCCGTGCACTTCGGCGATGAGGACGCGAGCAATTCCGTCGTCCTCGATGAGGAAGGCATCGGGGGCGAGCTCCTCGCAGACCCCGTGCCCTGTGCACTTGACCTGATCAACAAATACGCGCATTGGCTGTCCTTAGTTCATGGTGAAGATTGATCGACTGGTTGGGCAAGCCGTGCTGGCGCGCCAACTCATACCCGGAACACTATGGCCCCCGTCACACCCGCGTACATGTCCATGGCGTATAAGTTTCCGTAAAAAGTTGTATGTCATGTACATCGCGGTGAGGTCGGCGTGCGTGGTGAAGTTGCGGGACGCAGAGTAGCCCTCTGCCTCGTTCGTTCCTCTTCGTGCAAGGAGAAATGTCAATGACGACAACAGAAGACCAGCAGGGCCGCAGTCTCCTGAATGAATCCAACGCACCTACGCGTTACGCTCAACGTTCCGTGGGGCCGTTCTCCCTGGCTGCCATCTGGTTTGCCATGGCGATCCAAGTGGCCATATTCATTGCCGCGGGGCAACTGACGGCCAGCTTTCAGGTATGGCAGGTCATCGTGGCCATTGCCGCGGGTTGTACCATCGCCGTCGTCGTGGTGTTTTTCACTCAGAGTGCGGCCATTCGCTGGGGTATCAACTTCACTGTGGCAGCGCGGATGCCGTTTGGTATCCGGGGATCGTTGATCCCCATCGTTGTGAAGGCACTGCTCTCATTGTTTTGGTTCGGCTTTCAGACGTGGCTCGGAGCGCTGGCACTTGATGAAATCACCCGGATCCTCACAGGGTTCTCAAACCTGACCTTGTGGGTGCTAATCTTCGGCGCTGTGCAGGTGGTGACCACCTTCTACGGCATCAGCTTCATCCGGTGGATGAACATCTTTGCCGCACCGGTGTTGCTGGCCATGGGTGTGTTCATGGTCTACCTGATGCTTGATGGCGCCGGAGTGACGCTCCGGGAGGTCATGAACATGGGTGGTGAGACTCCGGGGTTGCCGTTCTCCACGGCGGTCATGATCTTCGTCGGGGGGTGGATTGCCGTGGTGGTGAGCATCCACGACATTGTGAAGGAATGTAAGGTCGCCCCGACTCAGTCCGGGGAAGGCCGGGCCAAGTCCGATGCCAAGTATGCGGCGGCCCAATGGTGGGGAATGGTGCCGGCGTCAGTCATTTTCGGATTTATCGGAGCCGCGTCGATGGTGTTGGTGGGGGAGTGGAACCCGGTGTTCGCCATCACCAAGGTCGTAGGCGAAGTGTCCGTTCCCATGGCCATTCTTTTCCAGGTATTCGTTCTGCTGGCAACCTGGTCCACCAACCCCGCCGCCAATCTCCTGTCTCCTGCTTACACGCTGTGCAGCACCTTCCCCCGCGCTTTCAGCTTCAAGACAGGCGTCATCGTCTCAGGCGCCGTCGGCTTGCTGATGATGCCATGGCAGTTCGCCGACACGCTTAATAGCTTCCTGAACATCCTGGCCAGTGCGCTGGGTCCACTCGCAGGCATCATGATCACCGACTACTTCCTGGTTCGCCGGGGCAGGGTCAGCCTTCAGGACCTGTATCGGACCAAGGGCATCTATACCTATTGGCACGGGTTCAACTGGGTTGCGCTCGCGGTCTACGTGGTTGCCTTGGCCCTGGCCTTCCTGACACCTGACCTCATGTTCATCACTGGCCTTGCTGCCGCAGTGGCTTTGCACTATCCCGCCATGAGGTGGGTGGCGAAGAGGTTCCCGTTGTTCTCCGAGGCGGAAAGCGCGAATGAAGACTACCTGCTGGAACAGGAGGACGGGGAACTTACCACTCACCAATGAAGCCAACAGATAACCAGATAAGCAGTATCTCTTCCCAGAAGGAGTGGAGCGTGTTTGACGTTTCAAAAAACTACCGGGGCGTGGCCCCTGGGCATGTCCCGATCATTCACCTGCAGGAGGGAACACAGTGAGGATCCTCGTGATCAATCCCAACAGTTCCAGCGCCCTTACTGAATCGGTTGCGGACGCAGCGCAACAAGTCGTAGCGCCCGGCACCATAATTTCTGCCATCAACCCGTCCAGAGGACCCGCCGTCATTGAGGGTAGCTATGACGAAGCACTGGCCACCTTCCATCTCGTCGAAGAGGTCGAGCGCGCTGAGCGGGAAAACCCGCCTGACGCCTACGTCATCGCATGTTTCGGGGATCCGGGACTTGACGCGGTCAAGGAGCTGACTGACAGGCCAGTGGTAGGGGTTGCCGAAGCTGCAATCCACATGTCATCGTTCGTCGCGGCCACCTTCTCCATTGTCAGCATCCTTCCGCGGGTCAGGAAACATCTGCACGAACTGGTACGGCAAGCGGGGGCGACGAATCGCCTCGCCTCCATCAAGCTCCCAAACCTGGGGGTGATGGCTTTCCATGAGGACGAACACGCCGCACTGGAGACGCTCAAGCAAGCCGCCAAGGAGGCGGTCCAGGAGGACGGCGCCGAGTCGATAGTGCTCGGATGCGCCGGCATGGTGGGGTTCGCCCGTCAACTGAGCGTTGAGCTCGGCGTTCCTGTCATCGACCCCGTCGAGGCAGCTTGCCGCGTGGCCGAGAGTCTGGTCGCTCTGGGCTACCAGACCAGCAAAGCGAACTCGTATCAAAAACCGACAGAGAAGCAGTACCTCTAGCTAAAAGGAGTGGAATTAGTGTTTGACGTAATAGTTAAGAACTGCCGTCTGGTATCCAGCGACGGAATCACCGAGGCAGACATTCTGGTGAAAGACGGCAAAGTCGCCGCCATCAGCGCGGACACGAGTGATGTCGAGGCCAGCCGAACCATTGACGCGGGCGGCAAGTTCGTGATGCCGGGCGTGGTCGATGAACATGTGCATATCATCGACATGGATCTCAAGAACCGGTACGGCCGCTTCGAACTCGATTCCGAGTCTGCGGCCGTGGGAGGCATCACCACCATCATCGAGATGCCGATCACCTTCCCACCCACCACCACTTTGGACGCCTTCCTCGAAAAGAAGAAGCAGGCGGGGCAGCGGTTGAAAGTTGACTTCGCGCTCTATGGAGGCGGAGTACCGGGAAACCTGCCCGAGATACGCAAAATGCACGACGCCGGCGCTGTGGGCTTCAAGTCAATGATGGCAGCCTCAGTGCCGGGCATGTTCGACGCCGTCAGCGACGGCGAACTGTTCGAAATCTTCCAGGAGATCGCAGCCTGTGGTTCAGTCATCGTGGTCCACGCCGAAAATGAAACGATCATTCAAGCGCTCCAGAAGCAGATCAAAGCCGCTGGCGGCAAGGACATGGCCGCCTACGAGGCATCCCAACCAGTCTTCCAGGAGAACGAGGCCATTCAGCGTGCGTTGCTACTGCAGAAAGAAGCCGGCTGTCGACTCATCGTGCTTCACGTGAGCAACCCTGACGGCGTCGAGCTGATACATAGGGCGCAATCCGAGGGCCAGGACGTCCACTGCGAGTCGGGTCCGCAGTATCTGAATATCACCACGGACGACGCCGAACGAATCGGACCGTATATGAAGGTCGCCCCGCCCGTCCGCTCAGCCGAGATGAACGTCAGATTATGGGAACAACTCGAGAACGGGCTCATCGACACCCTTGGATCTGACCACGGCGGACATCCTGTCGAGGACAAAGAACCCGGCTGGAAGGACGTGTGGAAAGCCGGCAACGGTGCGCTGGGCCTTGAGACATCTCTCCCTATGATGCTGACCAATGGAGTGAACAAGGGCAGGCTATCGTTGGAACGCCTCGTCGAGGTGATGTGCGAGAAACCTGCGGAGCTCTTTGGCATCTATCCGCAGAAGGGCACGCTACAGGTTGGTTCCGACGCCGATCTGCTGATCCTCGATCTGGACATTGACACCAAAGTGGATGCGTCGCAGTTCCGATCCCTGCATAAGTACAGCCCGTTCGACGGGATGCCCGTCACGGGTGCGCCGGTTCTGACGATGGTGCGCGGAACGGTGGTGGCAGAGAAAGGAGAAGTTCTGGTCGAGCAGGGATTCGGCCAGTTCGTCACCCGTCGCGACTACGAGGCGTCGAAGTGACCCTGCAGGAAGCGCAAGCGGAGCGCATTGAGAAAGAGATCCGGGAGCTCTCCCGGTTCTCGGCGGAAGGCCCCGGTGTTACCCGGCTGACCTACACTCCAGAGCACGCCGCCGCTCGGGAAACGCTCATTGCGGCTATGAAAGCCGCCGCCTTGAGCGTTCGTGAAGACGCTCTCGGCAACATTATCGGCCGACGTGAAGGCACTGATCCCGAGCTACCTGCGATCGCGGTGGGTTCACACTTCGATTCTGTCCGAAACGGCGGGATGTTTGATGGCACTGCAGGCGTGGTGTGCGCTCTTGAGGCTGCCCGGGTGTTGCAAGAGAACGGATACGTGAACCGGCATCCTCTCGAATTCATTGCCATCGTTGAGGAGGAAGGGGCCCGCTTCAGCAGTGGCATGTTGGGCGGCCGCGCCATTGCAGGGTTGGTCGCCGACAGGGAACTGGACTCTTTGGTTGATGAGGATGGAGTGTCCGTTAGGCAGGCGGCTACTGCCTTCGGCTTGAAGCCGGGCGAACTGCAGGCTGCAGCCCGCTCCGCGGCGGACATGCGTGCCTTTATCGAACTACACATTGAGCAAGGACCGCTCCTTGAGCAGGAGCAAATAGAGATCGGCGTCGTAACCTCCATCGTTGGCGTTCGCGCATTGCGGGTTGCGGTCAAAGGCAGAAGCGACCACGCCGGCACAACCCCCATGCACCTGCGCCAGGATGCGCTGGTACCCGCCGCCCTTATGGTGCGGGAGGTCAACCGGTTCGTCAACGAGATCGCCGATGGCACAGTGGCTACCGTTGGCCACCTCACAGTGGCCCCCGGTGGAGGCAACCAGGTCCCGGGGGAGGTGGACTTCACACTGGACCTGCGTTCTCCCCATGAGGAGTCGCTCCGCGCGCTGATCGACCGTATCTCGGTCATGGTCGGCGAGGTCGCCTCCCAGTCCGGTGTGGCTGCCGATGTGGATGAATTTTTCAATCTCAGCCCGGTGCAGCTGGCTCCTACCCTGGTGGACGCCGTTCGCGAAGCGGCCTCGGCCCTGGAGTACACACACCGGGATATCAGCAGCGGGGCGGGGCACGACTCGATGTTCATCGCCCAGGTCACGGAGGTCGGAATGGTTTTCGTTCCAAGCCGTGCTGGCCGGAGCCATGTTCCCGAAGAATGGACCGATTTCGATGATCTTCGCAAAGGAACCGAGGTTGTCCTTCGGGTAATGAAGGCACTGGACCGGTAGGAGTGCGGTCACACACCGGCCGCTAGGAGTGAGGGGCTGCGCAAAGGATGTACTTACAGCCCTTCACTCCCACTGTGTCGAGTTATTCAGCGTTTGACGGGTACAGGGCGGTCGGATTTTGGTATTCCCTACCGGCCGCTGGGAAATCGGGCTTGGCGTCTCGCCCCTTTTCCCTTGTATGAATTGGTGGTGGGGAGGGGATTAGATGTGGGATTCGAACCGGATGCGTTCTTCATCGACGGTCACGCCCAAGCCAGGCGCATCCGGCACTGTGGCAATGGCATTGGTGATGGTGAGGCCTTCGACGTAGAGGTCATTGAGGAGTTCGGGGCCGTTGAGTTCTGCGGGGAGGGCCAGTTCCAGATTGCTGAAGAGATGAAGGGAAGCCGCGAACCCGATGCCGCAGTCGGTCAGTCCACTGGCCAGAATTTCCGTGCTGTTGGCGGTGGCGACGGCGGCCGTCTTCATGGCGTTACGGATTCCGCCGGACTTGCAGATCTTGATGACCACCATGTCGGCTGCACCGAGGGCAATAGTCCTGGCTAAGTCCTGCGAGGTAAAGCTGCCCTCGTCGATGGCCACGGGAATCCGGCTCGCGGCTTGGACTCGCTTCATGCCTGCCCAGTCGGTGCTGGGCACGGGCTGTTCCACGCAGAAGAGTCCCGGTACGTCGACAACTCTGTCCAGGAGCCGCATCATGGACGATGGGCTGTACGACTGGTTGGCATCAAGCCATAGTGGTTTGCCGCCGGCGACCTCAGACACAGCGTGAATCGCTTCGGTGTCTGCCCGGACGTCACCGGAAATCTTGACCTTGTAAGCGTGATACTCAGAAGATTCTTCGACTCGTGCAACCATGGCGGCGGGCGTGTCGACGCCGATGGCAGAACACAGTTCCAGCTCGCTGTTGACTTTGCCGCCAAGGAGCGCATGAACGGGGAGTCCCGCTATTTGTCCTGCGGCGTCGTGCATCGCTACATCCACTGCAGCGCGGGCAAAAGGGAATCCATTGGAGACCGAGGGGCTGAGAACCTTGTCGGCCCGGCGGTGGAAGAGTCCTACATCAAAGGGGGAGAGGTCCATGAGCAGAGGGCTGAGGTACTTTTCAATGACAAGTACGATGGTCTCCGGCGTCTCGTAGCTCCAGCTCGGCAGGGCTCTCTGTTCCCCCCAACCAACGTGTCCTGAGTCCGTTGTGAGCTTGACGAAGATGACATCGCCGCATTGGCCTGGGGCACCCACTGCACCGCTTCCGAGGACAAACGAATGTTTGAAGGGTACCTTGACCGCGAAGACCTCTAATGACGCGACGCGGGGCATCCGGTATTGGGTCCGCTCTTCCAGAGTGTCTGAGGGGTACAAGCTCATGCCGACCGGGAGAGCGCGTTGAGATCGACGCAGCTTTCGCCGCGTTGCCCGTATTCGAGCCAACTGACCACGTCCTGGATCACGAAGCCCACCAAGGCCTGGTGCCCCTCTACCGAGTCGCCGGCGATGTGAGGAGTCAGCAGCACGTTGGGTGAGGCTGTGTAGTTGGCTGACAATGCGGGAGGTGACTGCGGGTAGACGTCCAAGGCCGCAAAAACCCTGCCGTTGGAAAGCTCGGCCTCAAGTGCGTCGTAGTCCATCGTGGGACCGGTTGACGAATTGATCAGCAGTGCGCCGTCCGGCATGGACTTGATGTGCTCGCTGGTGATCATTCCTTCCGTGGCGGGAAGATTAGGAACGTGCAGGGAGACGATGGGCGCGCGGACAACTTCCTCGAGTTCGCCGCGGCGTACGCCCAGCTGGCGTGCCTTCGCGTCAGAAAGGTAGGGATCATAGACCACTACGTCACAATGAAAAGGCTTCAGAAGCAAGATGAAAGCCCGTGCCGTGGAGCTGGCGCCCACGATTCCTACGGTCTTGCCCGTCAGTTCCCGTCCGCGCACGTTCGCGGGTTTCCATTCGTCCGCCCGCATTGCCTGATCAAACGCCGGCAGCCTTCGGAGCATGGTCAAGGTTGCAGCGAGGCAGTACTCGCCAACCGATTCGGCGATTCGAACACCTGCGGAAAACACTGCGAGGTTCATGTCGAAAGTATCTGGATCAAGCACGTTCTTTACGGTGCCTGCTGCGTGGGCGATGATCTTCGGCGCGGCAGCGTCTGAGAGCATAGCCGCCGTCAGCTTGGGCGTTCCCCAGCTGGTAACCACAACATCGCTTCCCGGAAGCAAACGGGCCAGTTCGTCGGCGTCAAAGGTGTCCGATCCCCAGCGAACATCAAATCGTTCGTCCAGCCGGAGCCTGGTCGCGGCATCGCACACGTCCTCGGCTCGCTGCGGGTTCATGGCCATAACTAGAGTCGTCATCGGATCCTTCAAACTGTGTGATGTGGGCAACTTCTGAGGTGATGAATCCACGGTAAATCGAGGTCGTCATACGTGTCCAAGCGTTTTTATGCATCCGGTGATACGCTCAATGCATGAGCCCAACCCTGTCCCAACTCAAGGGATTCGTTGCCGTTGCGGAAGAGCTGCACTTTGGCAGAGCCGCCGAAAGGCTCCACTTAACGCAACCAACGTTGACCCGAAACATTCAAAACCTGGAGCGGGCGGTGCATGCCAAGCTCCTGGAACGTGGAGGAAAGGAGATCTCCCTAACAGTCGCCGGGGCCTTGGTTTTGGCTGATGCACGAAGGATCATTTCCATTGCGGAGGCGCTTCCACAGCTTGCCCATAAAGCAGAAGCGGGCGAGGTCGGTACGCTGCGCCTCGCGTTCACTGCGATGGGCGCGTATGCAGTCCTTAATGAGTTTCTGACCTATGTCAACAATCTCTTCCCATCGGTGGACATCAACATCGTGGAGATGGTGAGCGAGGCCCAATTCGAAGCACTGGCAAACGGAGAACTGGACGTGGGCTTGGCGCGACCCGCGGTTCCTGAGATGTTCGGATCCAGGCACCTTCACTCCGAAGAAATGGTTGCGGCGCTGCCCGCCGGTCATGGGCTGGCCGATGCCCCCGGGCCGCTGACTCTCGAGGGCGCAATGGTTGGCGACTACATTGCCTACAGCAGCCTCGACCAGAAGTACTTCCACGATATGTGCGCCACTATGCTGAACCTGGATCGCTTCTTGACATCCCATAGTGTGTCCGAGATACCGGCCATGCTGGCATTGGTCCGCGCCGGTAGAGGGATGGCCCTTGTTCCCAAGTCCGCGACGCTTTTGAGAGTGGACGGCGTCGTCTACCGGGAGCTGGACCCGGTGGAGTCCCGGCGGGTAAGTCTCAGCGTCTGCTGGAACCCGGACAACAGCAATCCGGCCTTGCGTGCCCTGCTCCCGCATCTGGACCGCATGCCAACCTACGGATCTCCCATAACGGACAGCGAATCGATTCAGGAGCTCGTATCAATGGGAGCTCCTGACACGCGTTAGGCAAGCCCGGCACCTGTGATGCCCTTTCCCGGAAGTTCGTCGGCGATAGACCGGTATCCGAATGCCAGGTCGTCGGCGTGGTCCTTCGTAACGTCACCCTATGGTGCAATGCGTCAACACCGGACACGGTCTTCACGAAGATGCCTTTACCAAGCTGCGACCGTTGGTTGCTTTATGCTGCCGTGAATGTCCGGGTGACGCGTGGGTACTCGGAGGAGTCTGAGCAGAGCAGGAGGTCTGCCCTGCGGCCTGGCGCCAGTTGTCCCCGATCGTGGAGGCCTGTTGCTGCGGCCGGCGCAGAGGTGATCATGCCGATGGCCGCAGGAAGCGTGGCATGGCCCAGCCTGGCCAGTTCGAAGGCGGCCGGCAGCAGGCTCGACGGCAGGTAGTCGGAGGCCAGGATGTGCAGGACGCCGTGCTGTGCCAACTCTGCGGCGGAAACATTTCCTGAGTGGGACCCGCCCAGCAGGATGTTGGGTGCCCCGGCTACGTTGGCGACGCCCTGTGCGGCCGCGTGCCTGGCTGCCTGGATTGTGGTGGGGAACTCGGCGATGGTGGCGTGCCGGGCGATGAGGTCATCGATTTCGTCAGGAGACGTAGGGTCGTGCCCCATGAGCTTGATGGACCCGTCCGCGGCCAGACTGCTCAGCCACCCCAGGGTCTGCTCCCGGAGGGGGATCTGCTCATCCCTTTCGGCCACCAGCAGGTCAACGTGATGCCTGGCGCTGGCCGCCGTCATCTGCTGGGCGTCCTGCAGCCACCGTTCCATGACCGAGCGGTCCTTGTACTGGCCTTGTCCTGGTGTGTGGTCCTCGTAGGACACCAGCGGGGTTCCGGGTTGCCCGGCAATCTGTTCGCGAAAGAGGTCAATGCCTCCGGGGCACCGAACGTCCAGCCGGTGCAGGACCCGATGGTCCATTCTTGGTTCGGGGTAGGCCTGTAAAGCGTGCTGTATTTCCGGTGCCTGCGGGGACTTGATGGGAATACCTACCGCTGACTTCAGCTGGAAGGACATGGCGTGGAAGGCGGTGGTGACCCCTGCCGCGAGCAGGTTGCTCTCGGCGGCGTGGAGGGCCAGCGGAACGGGAACGACGGCGCCGGGCCGGGGGCGGCACTCCCTCGCAAGGGCGTCGCTGTGGACGTCGACCAGGCCGGGCAGGCAGAGCTGTCCGCGTCCATCGACGTCGGCCCGTGTTCCGCTGCGGTGCGGGCCGACGTCTTCGATGACGCCGCCGGATACGCTGACCAGCTGGTCCTCGAGGATGCCCTCGGGCGTGACGGCGCGGACATGTCCAAGGGTGTAGCTGTTCAGCATTGGCCCAGTTCCGTCACTACGTCGAAGACGTCGGGCCTGAGGTAGCTCTCCACATATTCCAGCCTTTTTCCCGACTCCGAGCAAGAGATCAGGCCGCGCAGCAGGATCTGCGGCGGCCTTCCCCTGAGCCCGAGGGTCTCGGAAATTTCGTTGGGCGGCGATGAGAGGCGGCTTTGGCTCCATTGGCGATGCGGGGAGTAGCCGTAGTGCCGGCGCAGGACGCCATCCAACGATCCATCGACGGCAAGGATGGCGGCCAAGCGGGGGACAGCGGCGGAAGGAAGTACTGAGATGGCCGTACTGACGGGCATGTCATCGATGTACCGAACCCGTTCCAAAACCGTGACTTTGGAACCTGCCTCCAGCCCCAGGATGTCCCGTTCCTCCGGGCTTGCCTGCCGTATCACCGGCTTGGAGTTGATGGTTCGGGGGTCCGCGCCGGCGGCACGGACCGTCTGCGTAAAGGACGGAGCCAGATCGCGGCTGATCCGGTACTCAACCCGCTGGGTACGGAACGTGCCGCTTCCCTTCACTTTGCGGATGAGCCAGCGTCGCTCCAGTTCGTCCAATGCGGCCCGGATCGTTTGCCTGTTGACCCCGAAGATGTTGCCAAGATCGTGCTCCGACGGCAGGGCGCGATTGACCGGAACATCGGAGAATTGCTCCATGATCTGTTCGGACAACTTTAGGTAGATGGGTTCGGACTGCATGAGGCAATCATAGCCTGCCCGGGTGCATGCTTCGTTGAAAAATAAGGGATTAATGGCTGATGAACAATCGGAGAACGGTCCAGAATCTGTCTATACAGATTTATTTTTAAGGGCATGCTGGATGCAGCTGCACTGCGTATGACTAAACATCGCAGGACCAAACACTCAGGAGTACCACCAATGATCAAACTCGTGTGCCTCGATATGGCCGGAACAACAGTCCAGGACGGCGGCGTCGTCAAGGAATCATTCATTTCCGCAGTTACTGACATGGGCCTTGCATCAGGCTCGCCGGCAGCCCGCGATGCTGTGCAATATGCCTTGGACACCATGGGTCAGAGCAAGATCGATGTCTTCATGGAGATCTTTGGCGGGGACTCCGCAGCCGCCGGGAAAGCCAATGGCATGTTCGAGGCCGCCTATGAAAGGAACATCGCCTCGCTGGGAGTCAGCGCGATCTCAGGTGCGGCCCAAACCATCAGAAGCCTGAGGCAGGCCGGGGTAAAGGTCGTCCTGACCACAGGATTCTCGCCCGTTACCCGGGACCGCCTGATCACCTCCCTCGGGTGGGAAGGCTTGGTCGACGACGCACTTTCCCCCGCTGATGCGGGTCGTGGGCGCCCGGCACCGGACATGATTCTGACAGCGATGCTGCGGTTGGGGATCGACGACGTCCGCGAGATCGCCGTGGCAGGCGACACCACCAGCGACCTGCTGGCCGGAACGCGGTCCGGTGCATCGGTGGTGGCCGGCGTACTCACCGGTGCCCACACCAGGGAAGACCTCCAGACTGCGCCCCACACCCACATCCTCAATTCCGTCACAGAACTGCCCGGCGCCCTGCTTTCCTAGGCCGCACCCCCTCACAAAGCTCCAGAACAGGATTCCCAATGAATTTCAAAGCCCTGTCCGCGTCAGTAGTTGGCTTGGCGAGCGTGGTGCTCCTCTCGGGATGCGCCTCAGCCAGTGAGCCCCAACAGTCAAGCGGGTTCCCTTCGGAGATCGTTATCGGTGCGATCCCGAATGAGAACTCCACGGACCTCACCGGAACCTACGAGCCCTTGATCAAGATGATCGAGGCCGAAACCGGCTCCAAGGTCAAGCTCCAGCAGGCCAGCGACTACGCGGGAATTGTTGAAGGAATGATCGCAGACCGGGTTGACATCGCCTTCCTCGGCCCGTTCTCCTATGTGATAGCCACAGCTAACAAGGCAGACATCCAGCCGCTTGGCGCCCTGACCAAAGCAAAGGACACCCCTGCCGGTTATTACTCCTTGGGCATCACCCAGGGCAGCAACGATGCAGTGACCAAGATCGAGGACTTCTCGGGCAAGGACACCTGCTTTGTTGACCCGGGTTCAACCTCCGGCTTCCTCTACCCATCAGCCGGGCTGATCAGTTCGGGTGTCGCCTCCAGTGGCAAGGAATCCGACATCAGCAAAGCGCTCAAACCGATCTACGCAGGCAGCCACGATGCCTCAGCTCTGTCCGTCAAGAGCGGGCAATGCGAGGTGGGCTTTGCCATGCAGTCCATGGTGGAAGACACCCTTCCCGGCAAGGGGGAACTGCAGGCCGGCGAGCTCAAATCAGTCTGGAAATCCGAGATGATTCCGGGTTCTGTCTTCGCGGTCCGCAACAAACTCGGCGATGACGCTGTCGCCAAGCTGACAGCTCTCTTCACTGAGAAAGCCAACGCCGAATACTTCGAGTCCCAGGGATACTGCACAGGCAAGGAATGCCTGATGACCGGCGAACACGCCTGGGGTGTGGTGAAGGCCGGCGACGCCGACTACGACGGCATCCGCAACGTCTGCCTCACCACCAAATCTGAAAAGTGCGAGCCGTGACCATGACCCAGGCTGCAGCAACCGCGGGCTCGGACGCTCAACCCGAACCAGCCATCCGCGTCCGGAAACTCCGCAAGGACTTCGGACCAGTCACTGCACTTCAGGGAATCGACCTGGAGGTGGCCCCCGGCGAACTCACGGTCCTGCTGGGACTCTCCGGCTCAGGCAAATCGACCCTCCTTCGATGCCTGAATGGCCTGAATCCCATCACCGCCGGCGAGGCCACCGTCCTTGGACAGCCGGTCCATGGCATGACCAGCCGCGAGATGCGCAAGCTCCGCTCCAAAATTGGTTTTATCTTCCAGCACTTCAACCTGGTAGGCAGATTGACGTGCTTGGAGAACGTGCTGATCGGAGCGTCCGGACGGATACCGGGACCACGCTATGGAATCCTCAGCTATTCCCGCGCCCAGCGGCGTGAGGCGCTGACACATCTTTCGAGGGTGGGGCTGGGACAACACGCGTTTCAGAGGGCCGACTCGCTGTCCGGCGGCCAGCAGCAGCGCGTGGCCATAGCACGGGCCCTGATGCAAAAACCCGAACTGATCCTCGCCGATGAGCCGGTAGCATCGCTGGACCCCGAAAACGCTGCCAACGTGATGGATCTGCTGTTCCAGATCTGCCTTGAGAACAAGATCACCGTCCTCTGCACGCTGCATCAGGTGGACCTGGCAATGCACTGGGCCCACAGAATCGTGGGACTTCGGGACGGTGAAAAGGTCCTCGATTCGAACACCGCCGCCTTGTCCCGCGACGATGTCCTGAACGTATACCGGCAACTCCAGCCGGAGGCGGCCCCGGATGGAACCAGGGCATGAAGACTGCCCTGAAACCAGCCGTTGAACCAGCATGTTCGCCGGACAACCAGCAGGCAGCATTTTCCAATGACGTCCTCCGGCCACCGTTCAGCAGGGAAAAGTTCGTTCTCTGGATCGCGTTGGCCGCAATCGCCGGCCTGACAGTGCTCAGTGCACGTCAGATCGACTTCGACCTTGGCGCGCTCGGTGGCGGATTCGAGGACGTCGGCAACTTGCTGGAGCGCATGCTTCCTCCGGAGCTGGATGATCCCCCGCGTGTTGGGGAGCTTCTGGTGGAAACGCTGATGATGGCACTGCTGGGAACAGTCCTGGCAACGATCATTTCCATACCACTGGCCTTCCTCGCTGCCTCGAACACCACCCCGCATCCGGCAGTACACCATGCAGCGCGCATGATCATCACCATGTGCAGGGCGATCCCGGACCTCGTGTTCGCTGTGCTGTTTGTGCGGGCGTTGGGTATCGGTGTCCTGCCCGGCATCCTGGCACTCGGCCTGCACTCGGTGGGCATGATGGCCAAGCTCTTCGCAGATGCGATCGAGCAGATCGATGAAGGGCCCAGGGAAGCAGTACGGGCAACCGGCGCCGGACGGCTCACGGAGTTGGTCAGCGCAGTGCTGCCGCAAATCACGCCGGCGTGGATCGGCACCTTCATCTACCGGGTGGACATCAATCTCCGGACCTCCGTGGTCCTTGGCTTCGTGGGAGCAGGAGGCATCGGCTTCGCCCTGCAGGACGCCCTCCGCGGGCTGATGTACCAGAGCGCCATGGGTATCATCCTGGTTATTTTGCTCATCATCGCTGCCATGGAGTATCTTGCCGTCGCATTGCGCCGAACCCTTCTGGATGCAGCCGCCGATGGAGCGGCAGCGCCGGCCGTTCCCGGTCCCTCGGTTCGGCCACCTTGGACCAAGGGGCGCACGGTTCGCGGCTTGTGCGCAGCGGTGACAGTTGCCGCCGTCGTGGTTTCCGTCATCTATCTGGGCATCGACCCCTTGGCGCCCATCAAGCAGTTCACGGACCTTGTTTCAGTGTTTGGGCGGCTGATGCCGCCATCGGTGGATGGCCTACAGAATGCCTTGCTGAAAGCGGTGGGAGAGACCTTGGCCATCGGGCTCGTGGCGACAGTGGTCGGAGCCGCGGCGGCCATCCCCATGGGGATCCTGGCCGCCCGGAATGTCTCTCCATCCGTCCACACGTACCACTCAGCCAGAGCCATCATCCTGGTCGTTCGCGCCATCCCCGAGCTCATTCTGGCCGTGATTTTCGTAGCGGCCATCGGACTTGGACCCATGGCCGGCGCCATGGCACTGGGAGTAGGCACCATCGGATTCCTCGGCAAGCTCGTGGCCGATTCAGTGGAAGAAATCCCCGGCGGGCCGCTCGAGGCGGTCCGTGCTGCCGGAGGGGGGTGGTGGGACGTGCTGTTCGCGGCTGTGATCCCGCAGACACTGCCGCAACTCACAGGCCAATGGCTGTACATGCTGGACGTGAACATACGCACATCAACGGTCCTGGGAATCGTTGGCGCCGGCGGCATCGGCTTCCTCCTCATGGAATCCGTCCGCACACTCAACTTCGACGTCGCCGGCAGCATCATCCTGATCATTTTCTTCATCGTCTTCGCGATCGAAAGGCTCTCTGCATGGATACGCAGACTCTTCCGCTGACCGCATCCGCCCAGGTATGGACCGGTGGAAGCGACTTCCGCAACCTCAGCGTGGACCTGCCCGAACTGGCTCATGGCGAGGCGATGGCAACCATTGATCTCGCAACCATTTGCGGCTCGGACATCCACACGATTTCCGGACGACGTTCCGGACCCCACCCCGGCATTCTTGGGCACGAGGCCGTTGGCAGAATCACCAGCATTGGCCCCGGCGGGATACAGGACTTCAAGGGCAGGCAACTTCAGCCAGGCGACAGGGTGATCTGGAGCGTTACCGTCGCCTGCGGCCAATGCGCCAGATGCCGGGCAGGCGTCACGGCGAAATGCGTCGAGCTGCTCAAGACCGGCCATGAACCGCTCGACGGCGTTTGGGGTTTGTCAGGCGGCTACTCGTCCCACATCCATCTTCGCCGCGGCATCACCATGGTGTCGGTCCCGGAGACGGTGAGCGATGCGGCGGCCGCGCCCGTCGCGTGCGCCACCGCAACAGTGATGGCTGTGGTGGAAGCCGCCGGCATGCTTGCAGGCAAACGCGTCCTCGTCAGTGGTGCAGGAATGCTGGGAATCGTTGCCTGCGCTGTCGCCCAGCACCGGGGAGCATCAGCCGTGCATGTCCGGGACATCAATCCGGAACGGCTCGCGCTGGCCCAGGAGTTCGGAGCGACGGACGCAGCCGCACCCAACGCGGACCGCACGCGCCTTGCCGTGGACATCGCAATTGACGTGTCCGGCGCAGCCCAAGCCGTGGAGTCTGCCCTGGGAGCCTTGGACATCTCAGGTCGCTTGGTCTTGGCCGGCTCGGTCTCGCCGGGCCCGGCTGTGTCCTTCGATCCCGAAAGGATGGTCCGGTCCCTGCTGACCATTACCGGCGTCCACAACTACGAGCCCAGGCACCTTCAAGAAGCCATGGATTTCGTCAACGAAACCCGGGACACCTACCAGTGGGACGCGCTGGTGGAGGAACCCCGCGCCCTCGCAGAACTCCCGTTCGTCATGCAACCGCCCACCGGGCGATCACTCAGGAAATCGGTAACCCCCAACGTTGGAACAATAAGGAGAACATCATGACCACCCACAAATCAGTTGGACGACGCGGCTTCCTTGGGGGAGGACTCGCCTCAGCCGGGTTGACAATCGCCGCGACCGTGCCGGCGTCGATCCCGGCGCATGCCGCTGGTGGTGCGCCGATCCGCGCGGCAGTGCTGGAGTTCAACGATCCCTGGACCAAGGCAACCGGCCTGGGGGAGCTGCTGCGCCGGGCCGGGGCAACCGTGATCACCCTCGATCCCGGCCTGCCCGCCACATCGCAAGGCGTCGATCTCATTGCTTTCGGGACGTTCACCAACAACGCGCCCACCTATCTTGACTATGTAGCTGCGCAATCCTCGTCGCTGCGTGATTTTGCGGCAGCCGGCGGCGTGGTGCTGGACATGGCGCAGTCGGACCAGTATTCGCAGAAAGCGTCGTACCTGCCCGCACCGCTGAGCGCCACACGGGCCGACCCGGACCATGACGCCATCTACGCCATGGCGCCCGAACACCCTCTTGTCACGGCGCTGAGGACGGGCATCGACGGTCGGGTCTTGACTGACCGCGCTTCAGCGATCCGCGTCAGCTGGGAAACGTTGGTTGATTGGGAGTCCATGCGGGTGCTGCTCTCCTGCGCCCCCGGGGGCAACCCGAAGCCTCCCGCACTGCTGGAGGGCGCGCACGGAAAGGGCCGGTTCCTGGTGACCAGCCTGACCATCGACAAGTGCTTCAACGCTGCAGGTACAGCCATCCAGCCAGCCACCGCCGTGGGAGATAGTGAAGCGTTCTTTGCCGCGCTGACCAAATACGTCTCCTCCGTAAAGGCAGGGACCGCTCCGGCCGTGGTGCCGACGCCCAAGCCCAAGGAACCGGCCGCCGGACCCATGGTGGGCCACACTACGGATCGGACAACCCGGATCTGGCTTCGCCCCGGCCGGGACCACCACGCCATTCCACGGTGGGAATGCACGGTCCGTAACCAAAAGGGCAAGGAAGAGCGGGTGCAGGCCACCCTCACCAGCGCGAACGATTACAGCCTGATCTTCGAAGTGGATAAGTTGCACCCCGGAACGCGGTACACGTTCACGATCGTTCCCGTCACCGGCGATCCGGAGTTCACCCCACTGATAGGTGCTTTCACCACTGCCCCGTCGGACAACTCCAAGGCCAAGGTGGTCATGGGCGTCGGTTCCTGTGCCCCCTCCGGCTCGGACGCCGTCTGGGACCGCATCCTGGCGGAGGGGTGCGACAGCTTCGTTTTCATGGGAGACACCCCTTACATCGACTCCGTTGATTTGCAGTTCGCCCGCCAGCGCCACCGCGAGTTCCTTCAGGTTCCCGAACTGGCACGGCTGGTCCGCTCCATTCCGACGTGGGGCACGTGGGACGATCACGACTTTGCGTTCAACGCCAGCCTGGGAGATGTGAAGGGCAAGGTCAACACCCGTACGGCATTCGTCGACTACCGTGCCAACGCCAGCTACGGTCATACAGCTGCCGGGGAACAGCAAACCCGGCGCGACGCCGGCGAAGGCGTCTACACGTCCTTCCGGCGCGGACCCGTGGAAGTGTTCCTCCTGGACCCCCGATGGTTCAGCCGGACCGAGGCAAGCTGGGCCGACGTCGGACAGCCAACATGCCTCGGCGCGACGCAGTGGCAGTGGTTCCAGAAGACCCTGCGTTCCAGTGACGCCACGTTCAAGCTGGTAGTCAGCGGAATGATCTGGGATGACAAGCAGAACGCGGAATCGGACGACTGGGGTACCTTCCCGCACGAACGCGAGGCGATGTTCGACTTCATCAAGGACGAAGAGATTCCCGGCGTCGTCCTTCTCAGCGGCGATATCCACGTATCCCGCGCCTTGAACTACGGTCCCCGCGTCGGATATGACCTCTGGCAATGGATCGTCAGCCCGCTGCACGACCGCACCATCGCGAGCCTCAACGTTCCACACCCTGCGCTGGTGCACAGCGCGGTTGAGCCGAACGTCTTTGCCCGGATCGAGGCTGACACCACTGTGAAGCCCGCAACCCTGAAAGCAACGTGGATCAACCGTGCCGGCGAGCGGATCTTCGAGGTCGCCACGACGTCCACGCAGCTCGGGCATCGCCACTAACCAGCTGTGATGGCTGACTCTGGCCGGCAACCACCGCAACAGGACACGACGTCGGCACCCACTGTGAGTGCCGACGTCGTGCCGACCTATGCAGGGCTGACCGGGCCCGCTAGGGACGGGCGAGCAATGTGCCCCACTTCGGGTCCAGCAGCGGGGCGCCGGCCAGTTTCAACGTGTGCCATAACGTGACCGCAACGGAATCGAGAACGGGTACTCCGGTGAGGTTTTCCACCTCCGCGGTGATGTTGGCGCCGTACAGGTTGGTGCACAGGAAGACCAAGGCGTCCGGGTGTGAAGCAGCCAACTCCAGGGAGCCTGGCAGCATTTCTGTATCAGTCACGCGCGCGAAGGATTCGTTGTTGCTGAGGTCCAGGTGCCGGTGGCCGATGGTCTTGATTCCCTCTCGGGCGTAGGAGGAGATCACCGCTTCATTCACATCCGCCGTGTAGGGCGTGAACAGGCCGATTCGTTCGGTCCTGAAGGTTTCAAACGCGTGAAGGTATGCGAGCGTGGAGGTGGTGGCAGGGATGCCGGTGGCCTCGGTGATTTCTCCGACCATCGCTTGATCGTGGGCAGCGCCAAGCCAGGATCCTGACGTGCCATTCCATGCGATGACATCCACGTCAGCGGTCGCCAATAGTTCGGCGGCGGCTCGCATGACGGAGGAGTCGAACTGCTTGTCCGAGGAATCGTCCAGGGCGATGCGCGTGACGGGGATGCGGGTCGAGTGAATGGTGACATCGCGGCGGTCACCGAGAATCCTGTAGGTCTGCGGTTCAAGGCAAGTGTTGGAGGACGGCACGATCATGCCAATGCGGGTGGGGCGGCTGGTGGAAGGCACGGTGTCTCCTAGGCAGTCAACGATGCAGCGGACAGGGGAACGGGAACGGCAAGAGCGTCGCGGTGTGCCGTGAACCCGTTCCGGGCGACGAAACGGCCCACCGGGCCGGGATCGTGGAAACCGTCTTCGTCCAGGACCACGCGCCCGGCAGAAACCACGACGGCGGGCCAGCCGTTAAGCGTCAACCCATCGAAAGGCGAGAAGTCGGTTCCCTGGTGCAGCGCACCGCCGTCGACCGTCTGTTGCGTGGCGGGATCGAAGATCACGAGGTCGGCGTCGAAGCCTTCCACAATGGCGCCTTTTTGAGGCACAGCGTTGATCCGGGCTGGCCCGGCGGAGAACACCTCGACGAAATCCTCAACGGAGCCACCGGATTCGGTGACCAGCGCCGTGAACGTTACTGGCATGCGCGTTTCAACCCCGGGGAGGCCGTGCGGCATGTAGCGGACGTCGTCGGTACGCTCGCGTTTCTGGGAGAGGTCGTAGCAGGAGTGATCCGAAGACACGGTATGGACGGACCCTGCTGCGAGGCGGTCCTTAAGGGCGGTAACGGTTTCGGCGCTGCGCATGGGCGGGCAGCAGGCATACCATTCGGGAAAGGCGGAGCCGTAGACGGTGTCATCCAGGGTCAGGTAGTGGGGGCACGTTTCGGAGTAGGCTTCCTGGCCACGCCCGCGGGCCTCGGTCACAAGATCCACGGCGCCGGGTGTCGACTGATGCACGAAGTACACAGGAGCGCCGGTGTATTCGGCCATGGCCAGGGTCTCCTTAACGGAGACTTCCTCAGCCAGCTGCGGACGGGTCCGGTGCAGGTGTTCGATGCCGATCCTGCCATCCGCGGCATGTTGTTCGGTGCAGTCGGAAATGATGGCGTCGTGCTCGGCGTGGATGTACGTGAGCCCGTCCAGGCGCACCATTTCCCGCATGACTTTCAGGACGGTGTCACCGTCGGCCATGGTGGAGCCGCGGTTGGTGGTGTACATCTTCACGGACCGTACGCCTTCGGCGGCGAGCTGTTCCAGCTGCCACGGAACGGTCTCATTCCAACTGACAACAGAGCCGTGCAGGGCAACATCGCAGCGTGACTCGGTGGCGAGGCGTTTCTTGTTCAGCACAGCATCCAGCGGAGATTCCTGGGCGTCGCGGGGGATACCGAAATCGATGATGGTGGTGGTTCCGCCCCAGAGAGCCGCCGTGGACGTGGTCCGGTAGTCATCCAGGGTGCGGAAACGGCCGGTGACTTGGGCGACGTGGCAATGGCCGTCAATACCGCCGGGAATCACCAACAGGCCATGGGCTTCGATGGTTCGGACAGCGGCCGGAACGGGTTCGGAAGCGTCGATGAGTTGGGTGATGAGGCCGTCGTCGACCACTACGTGGGCGGCTCGACGACCGAAGCTGTTGACTACAGTGCCGTTGGCGATGACGAGATCGGGAAGGTGGGACATCAGTGTCCTCCTGGTTCTTGGGTGGGTCTAAAGACTGGGGGACGGGGAATGGTGAGCCGACTGCGCGGTGGCCAAAGCGGCGTCGAGGCTTTCGGAGAGACCTGTGCGGCGCTTGACCGGCGGCGCGGCGAACGAGCCGCCGCGATGGGTGCCGGACTTCAAGGCGACCACTGCCTCGGTCATGCGGATTCCGGCTGAGATGCCATCCACCACGGGGACAGAGATCTGTCCCTCAAGCTCGCGGGCCAGGCCTGCGAGCGGCGCACCGGCCAGGATCACGACGTCGGCACCGTCCTCTTCGACGGCCTGAAGGCTGAGTTCCAGCAGGGTTTCCTTGAAGTCGGCCTGCACGGAGCCGATCGAGTTCAGGCTTTGGTTGATGGATCGGATGGAAGCGAGCCGCCCGCCGAAGCCGAATCGTTCCACGCAGTCCAGGTACCAGGCCTGGATGCGGTCCGAAATGGCGATGATCGAGAACCGGTGGCCCTGAAGGGCCGCCGCGCAGAGGGCAGCCTCGGTGATGCCGATGACGGGCACGTCCACCAGTTCCTTGAGCGCAGGCATGCCTGGATCACCGAAAGCGGCCACGACGACGCCGTCCACGGCGGGACCGCTGCCTTCACGGCCGCGGCCAGTGCCGGCGTCGTGCGCGTAGTCGGCGATCAGCTCGGCTACCGCGCCTGCGGCAATGAGTGCCTCGAATCGGGTCTCGATGTATTCGACGCCGTGTCCGGCGGTGCGCACGATGAGTTCCGTATCCGGTCCTGCCGATCGCAGGGCTTCGGCCTCGATCAGGGCGGTGACGTCGTCACTGATGTTGGGGTTGATGACCAGGAGTTTCATGGTTTCTTCCGTTGCAGCTTGGGCTCGTTGACGCTGGAGTCCTGCGGGAATTGCTCGCGGTATTTGCCGATGTGCGACGCCGATTGGGCGGCGGCACGGTCCGGGTCGCCACTGGCGATGGCGGCGTAGAGGTCGCGGTGTTCCTGGATGAGTTCCGGGAGGTCGCTGACGTGGCGGAACAGCCAGTGCATGCGCCCCTGCAGGGGTTCCAGTGCGGAGCGGAGAAAGTCATTGTTGGCGATGTTGGTGATGGCATCGTGGAATTCGCTGTTGGCGCGGTGGGCTTCGAGGATGGAGCCTTTGGAGAGGCAGCGATCAGCCTCGTCCAACAGTCCGGCCAGATGCTTGAGGTTCTCGGGCGTTGCCCTTTTTGCTGCCAATCGGCAGGCGAGGACTTCCAAGGACTGGCGGACGTCAAAGAGGTCCTCCACGTCCTTGGGGCTCAGGCCACTGACTTCGGAGCCGCGGCCCGCGCGGTCCCTGATGAGGCCTTCCTGCCGCAGCATTCGCAAGGCTTCGCGGATGGGCAGGCGGGAGACGTTGAATTCGGCAGCGAGATCGCGTTCCACCAGCCGGGTGCCGGGCGCGTAGTGCCCCTCGAAAATCCTGGAACGGAGCGCGTCACGCACGGACTCCCGGAGGGGGCGGTCAGTGTTGTTCGTGTCTTCTGCTGTCAGCATGTGGAGCTCCATTTCGTGATGTGTGAGGCAGTGCGCCCGGCGACCCGGCGGGCGTCCGGCCATCCGGCGGTTCAGGACCGTCCGGCCGGCCCGGTCGATGCGAGTTAGACCGGGAGTCGCTTGTTGTAATCCAGGGCCAGGACTGAGATGCCCATGACGACCGCGGATCCAACAAAGTACAGCAGGGCCCAGGTGTAGGAGCCGGTGGCCCCGACAATCAGGCCTACCACAATCGGGGTGACGAATCCGGCAATGTTGCCGCTGAAGTTCATGGCACCACCCAGGACGCCGGCGTTGGTGCGCCCACCCAGGATGGACGGGATGGACCAGAAAAGGCCTACCCAGCGCAGGAAGAACAGGACTACCGAGAGAAGCACGACGGCGGTGATCGGGTCTGCGACTACGGTGACGCCTACGAGGCCGCCCACCACTACGACGCTGGAGATCCCCAGCAGGGTGCGCATGACGCGGTTTGCGGAGGCGCCGGAGGCGCGCCACTTATCGGCGATGATGCCGCCGAGTATTTCGCCGACGAAGCCCGCACCGAAGATGACGAATGTGGACCAGCCTATGGTCTTCAGGTCGAAGCCCTTGGCTTGGGCCAGGTACAGCGGGCCCCAGGTCAGCAGGCCATAGAAGACGCCGTTGAAGCCAAGCCAGCCGAAGCACATGGCCCAGAAGGAACGGAACTTCAGGTAGGGGAGGAGTGCCCGCTTGCCTTGGGCGCCTTCCTTGGCGGCCTCGGCGTCGTCCTCGGCGTGTGAAGCTTCGATGTACGCGGCTTCTGCCTCGTTGACGCCCTTGTGCTGGCGGGGGTTGTCGCGGATGTACCACCAGACTGCCAGACCCATGAGGATGGTTGCGGCACCGGCGATGATGAAGGACATGCGCCAGCTGCCGGTGGAGGCAATCAGCCACGTGATGAGGATGCCTCCCAAGCCTGCGCCGAGGGGAGCTCCGGCGTCGAGGATGGTGGCTCCGCGGCCGCGTTCCTTCTTGTGCATCCAGATGGCGTTCAGTTTGCCACCGGCAGGCATGACGCCGGCTTCGGTGACGCCAATACCAAGTCGGGCGATGAACATGCTCACGAACCCTCCGGCGAAACCGGAGGCAGCAGTCGCCGCGCCCCAGCCGATGCAGGAGGCGGTGACCATCTTGCGGGGGCCGAACTTGTCGATCAGCCAGCCGACGGGGATTTGCATGAGGGCGTAGGTCCAGAAGAAGGCCGACAAGAGGAGCCCGACGAGCTCCGGTGGCAGGTTGAATTCCTTCTGGATGATGGGCAGGGCGACGGAAATGGAGCCGCGGTCGATGTAATTGACTGCGACGAGGACCAGAAGCAGGATGAAGAGTTTCCAGCGAACGTTCGTGCGGCGCTGCACGCCGTTCTCGCCAGGTGTTGGTTCGTTTTCCTGGACTTCCAGGTCGGTGTTTTGGAGAGACACAGCTTCTCCTTCAGTAGGAGTCGGCGGGATGGGATGTCTACGTGATGTCATTTTTGGGGGGGGGTGAGCCGGGCGGGATGCCGCCGCAGCTGGACCCGTCCGGCGGCAACTGTTGCGGTCCCAGCCTTTCGGTGGGGAGGGGCCGCAGCCGGTAGTGGAGTCCTTTGGGATCCCGTTTTGGGATCCCAAAATCAAAGATAGATGTGACCCGAAGCACTGTCAAGGGTTTTGGTATACAAGCCTTAGGGACCAATTGTGACCGAACAGGGTCCGCTATGCCTTATTCGGGTGGAGACTGGTGGGCACGGAACCAGGGACATGGTCTTGCGTGGAATTGGCGCCGTACCTGGTGCGGGAGCATGACGTACTACTCCGCTGGGGACGATGCCGAGCATGCCCTGGCCGCTTGGGTTTCGGCCTACCGCAAGCACGCCCAGTTCCCGAGACGATCAAGGAACTCGACCGACAAGTCCTGGGTGGAGCACCGTCGCCGCGCTAACGGCAACGGGGAAGGCCGATCAACGCACGTTCCACTTCGATTACGCACGTCAGAACGGCGTCACGGAGGAAGAACTGAAAGAAGCGATCCTCCACCTCTCCTTCTACACCGGATGGCCCACGGCATGAGTGCAATGGCCGTCGCCAAATAAGTGTTCACCGAGGAGAACTAGAGGTAATGCCTGGAGCGCCAGCCGTCCGGGCTTGCAGGAAGCACCTCAGCGGCATCCCGCTGTAGTGGCGGGCCGTAAGCCCTGGCCGTGACGGCAGCCAGGTGTCCGGAGCCTGCCGGGACGGGGTAAACGTCGAGTCCGTGCACCATCGGTTGATCCGGGCAATAGGCCCGAAGAAGACGCCCGGCCGGATCATTGCCTGAAATCAATGACACTGAGGCTGGCTGAACCATGAGCCCAATTCCTGCGGCTTTCAGCACAGCTTCTTTGGCAACCCATTGACGCATTCTTGACTGTACGTCGGCCTCGCCGATGAAAGCCGCCGCTGGGGGGTTAAGAACGTAGTCGTCAAAGCCGTCGAACAGCTCAGCCGGGACGCGTTCCACGTCGGCACCGACGCTGGCTGACTCCGGTCCCACTGCTGCCATCACCAGGCCGCGGCTCCGGGACAGGCTGAGTGACATTCCCGGCAGGACCGTCCGCCCATGCCCCGTGCTATCGCATCCCGGGCACTGACGCGTGATATCCAATGCCGGGGCAGCAAGAGGGTCCAGCCTCAACTGGTGCGCCGCAAGCAGGCGGAGCAGAACATGCGAGGCTGCATAGTCGCGGCTGTCCGCCGTGGTGCGGAACCGTCGTCGTGTGAGCTTTTCTTCCGGAGACAGAAAACGGTCCAGGCCGCCGACGCCGGAACACGCCGCCTCGACGCCGACGGACGGCAGAATCAAGTAGCCGACGCCGGGCGGCAGGGCTTGGGCGCTCACAACTTACTGATGCGGCGGTACTTTGCGATCGCCAGTGGAGCGAACACGGCGATGATGGCAAGGCTGCACGCGACGGCGTACAACAGTGCGTTCCCGGCCGGCCATCCGCCGGGAGCAATGAAACCGGAAGGGGCGGCATTTCCGAAGAGCTCACGCACGGCTGTGGCCACAGACGTCACGGGATTCCACTCGGCGAGGGCCCTCAACGGACCTGGCAGGGACGCCGTCGAAACGAAAGCGCCGGACACGAAGGTGACGGGGAAAAGCCACACAAGACCAAGACTTTGGGCCACTTCGACGCTGCGCGCCGTGAGGGCTATCAGCGCTCCGATCCAAGACACTGCAAACGCGAACAGCAGCAGGACGCCCAAAGCCGCCAGTAATTCCACTGCCCCGGTATTCATCCGCCAGCCGACCGCGACCCCGCAGAGCAAAGTCACCGCGATGGAAACGATGCTCGTGTACAGGTCCGAGGTGGTGCGGCCCAAAATTACCGCCACTCGGGACATGGGGAGTGACCGAAAACGGTCAATCAGCCCCAGCTGAAGATCTTTCGCCAAGTACACAGCGGTAAAAGATGCATTGAACGTCAAGGTCTGGGCCAGAATGCCGCCGATGAGGAAGCTGCGGTACTGGTCCCCGCCCAGGGAACCGCCGAAGACGAAACCCAGAAGCAGGACAAACATGACGGGCTGCACGATTCCTGTGACCAGCGCCCCAGGGGTTCGTAGAACGTTGAGCAGGTTGCGGTGGGCAATGACGGAACTGTCCCGGACAGCGGCAGTGATCGCGCTCATGCGGGTACTCCTTCCTTGCTGGCGTCGTTGTCGGGCTGCTGGCTGCCACCGGTGAGCTGGAGGAAGACGTCGTCCAAGGTCGGACGACGCAGGGACGCTTCGGCAACGGCCAAGGAACGGGCATCCAGTTCGGCCAGGACTCTCACCAGTACCCCGTGGCCACCGGGCGCTGCTACAGAGACGCTCAGCGCGGCAGGATCCACCTCCGGCGCGGCGAGGCCACCGGTGGCCTCCGCCAATACCGCGGAGACCACTGGCAGGTCTGCCCCATCACGCACAGTGATGTCCACACGCTCGGAACCGGCACGGTCTTTGAGCTGGGTGGCGGTGCCCTCGGCGATCACGCTGCCATGGTTGATGACGGCAATGTGGTCTGCCAGCCTGTCCGCCTCTTCCAGGTATTGGGTGGTCAGGAGCACAGTGGTGCCTTGGGACACCAGGCCGGCCACCACGTCCCACGTGTCCAACCGCCCCCGCGGGTCCAGGCCGGTGGTGGGTTCGTCCAGCACCACAACTTTAGGCCTGGCCACCACAGCACCGGCAAGGTCAAGGCGACGCCGCATGCCGCCTGAGAAAGCCCCGGCACGTTTGCCGGCCACGTCCGTGAGTCGGAAGTCGGCCAGCAATTCGTGGGCCCGGGCCGTAGCGTTCCGGCGGTTCATGCCGTAGAGGCGCCCCACCATATGGAGGTTCTCAAAGGCCGTGAGTTTCTCATCCACAGCGGCGTATTGTCCGGACAGTCCCAGGTTGCGTCGTACCTGTTCAGGCTCATGACGGACGGAATGTCCAGCAACCCAGGCATCTCCGGAATCCGGTGCCAGCAGGGTGGTGAGCACCTTGACTGTGGTGGTCTTGCCGGAGCCGTTGGGGCCCAACAGGCCCAGCACAGTCCCTTCGCCCGCGGTGAGCGTCAGGCCATCGAGGGCTCTGAAGGCGCCGTAGGACTTGCGCACATTGTCTAGGCGGATCACTGGCTGGCGGCAAGCTCGGCAACCTTGCGCGGAGCCATATCTGTCCACGTCCGCGACACATAATCCAAACAGGCTTCGCGGCTGTCCGGGCCGAACATGGCAACCCACCCCTTGGGAGTGGCCGCGAATGACGGCCACAGTGAGTGCTGCTGGTATTCGTTCACCAGGACGGAGAAGGTTGCTGAAGTGTCATCAAACGGGTTCGTCACGAGGATTCACCTTTCGGGTTGTTCCGGCGTTAACAGTGCCCCGGGTTCCGAGGCGTTGTAGGTCATTCGGACCCAAACCCAAGTTGGATTGCCAAAGCCGGCATGATGACGGGGAGAGCTGTATCACTTAGCATCCGTGAGTGCCTGTCCGGCACCTCGATGTCGGTGATGCGTCCGGAGACATAGGGTTCCCATGCCGAGGCCCCGGGGGTTCCGTCAGGAACGCCCACAGTTGCGCGGAAGAGCAACAGCTCGCCGTCGAATACCGCAGGCTTCTGTTCCCGGATCAGCCGTGCCAGCACCGGAAAGTTCTCCGCCATGGCTTCCACGGCATCCAGCGGAACGGTACCCAGTGGATTGTGGTTCCGGCGCAGGATCTCCTGGGCGCGGACTGCGTCAAGCCCCACCGTGTCGGCCTCGTCGAGTGCATAGCCCTGCGCCTCCAAATAAGCGGCCCATATCCCGGAGCCGTTTCCGACGTCGTCGTTGTTCTCCTCTGTTCCGGGGAACGCGTCGATGATGGCCAAGGATGCAACCTGTTCACCAAGTTCCTGGAGCCGCGTCGCCAACCGGTGGACCAAATGACCGCCGAAGGACCAACCCAGAAGATGATAGGGGCCGGAAGGCTGAATCGATCGGATCCGGGCGATGTAGGAATCCGCCAGTTCCGTGAGGCTTTCTGCACCGACACGATGAGTGGCGCCCGGTTCCATCCCTGGCATCTGAAGTCCGATCAGGGGCCGTTCGGGATCCAATGAACCGAGCATTGAGGCGTAGCCCCACGCTATCCCTGAGGCGGGGTGGACCGCGAACAGGGGAGCCTTGGTTCCGGTGGTGCGCAATGGCAGTACCTGCCGCAGACTCTCCGCCGTGGTGTCCTCCGCGCCGTGGGAAGCTTCCCGAAGGAGCCCTTCCACCGTTGGTGACCGGAAAAGCGACTGGACCTGCAGGGAGGTACCCAGCGCGGCATTGACCCTGGCTATCAAAGGTTGGGCCAGGAAAGAATGCCCACCCAACTCGAAGAAGGATTCGTCCACTCCCGCCCTGTCCAGCGACAATATGTCCGCAAAGATCGCAGCCACAGTCTCTTCACGCGGCGTCCGGGGGACTTTGCCGGAAATGCGGGGAGCGTGCGCCGCTTCCGGCAGGGCAGCAAAGTCCACCTTGCCGTGCGGCGTCAGCGGAATCCCGGCGACGGCGACCACAGCAGCGGGCACCATGTAGTCCGGCAACAAACCCCGCAGATGGGTGCGGACGCCTTCGGCGAACGCCGCCGCATCGTCAGGACTATCAACCAAGGCTTTGGCCACCGGAACCACCCATGCTGCCAGGCGCATAGTGTCGCCTGAAGGTACTGCCCTGACCACGGCATCCTTGACGCCGGCAGCGGTGGCGGCCGCTTGTTCGATTTCACCGGGTTCCACGCGGAAGCCCCTGATCTTGACTTGCTGGTCGTTCCGTCCGGAGAAGACCATGTTCCCGTCGGCATGGCGCACTACGAGGTCGCCCGTGCGGTACATTCGCTCACCAGCGGAGCTGAAGGGATCCGCAACGAAGCGTTCGGCTGTCAGGCCCGGCTGGCCGCGGTAACCGTTGGCCAGTTGGCGACCTGCGATGTACAACTCTCCTGGCACTCCCGGAAGGGCTGGCCGCAAAAGCGTGTCGAGGACGTACAGCCTGGTCCCTGTGGTTGGTGCTCCCAGCACCGGGGCCGCGTGGTCCTGTACCCGCGCCGCCAGGGTATCCACCGCTGCCTCAGTGGGGCCGTAGAGGTTCCATGTGGTCACGTTTTCCTTGCCGGAGAGGGCGTCCCAGAGGGTGGCGTCGAAGGCTTCGCCTCCCAGGGCAAGGCTGAATCCGGATACCTCCGCCGTGCCGCCACCATCCAGCACACGGTTGAACGCTGGTTCCTTGAGTAACTGCCGGACATACCCGGGCGTTGTTTCCAGCACACTGATCCGGTGCTCTTCAAGGTAGCCAGCCAATGCTGCAGGATCACGCCGGATGGCATCGTCCACCATGTGGAGTCGATGACCGGAAACCATCCACAGGATGGGATCCCACGATGCGTCGAAGCCAACTCCGGTGGTGTGGGCGACCTTCTGCTGGACTCCCGTGACGTAGGGATCAAGCCCGGCAAATAGCGTCTCCCGATGGGATTCCAGGAGAGCTGCCAACGCTCCATGGCCCACTTCCACGCCCTTGGGCCTTCCTGTAGAGCCCGAGGTGAACATCACGTAGGCGAGGCCGCGGCCCGCGGGTTGACGGTTCAGGCGTTCCTGGACTGGGCCGCGATGCTCTCCACGGGGAGTGGATAAGAGTTCAGGCAGCATGATCAGCCGTGGAGCGGCAATTCCGGGGTTCTGCGCTGCCACCCTGGACAGCAATGCCGCTATGCGTCCGGCCACCGGCTGGGAGGTGACAACCACCGACGGTCTGGCGTCCTCCAGGATCGCAACCACCCTGTCGTCGGGGTACTCGGTATCAATCGGGTTGTAGACAGCGCCTGCGGCCATCACTCCCAACAGGCTCTGGATGGTTCCCGCGGACCGTGGCAGGAACACGGAGACAACATCGCCCTCGGCGAGCCCCTGCTGCTCCAGCCCGGTGGCCAGGGCCACCACTGAACCAGCCAGCTCGGCAAAGGTTTGCTCGCCGCGTTCGCTCACCAGCGCCATAGCATCCGGAACCTTCTTGACGGTAGCGGCGAAGGCGGCCAGGATGCCGTCGGCTGTGTCATGTTGAGGCCCGACGGCGGAACGCCGTCCCGCTGTGAGCGCCTCCAACGCGGTGGCCTCCTCAGGCTCAATCAACGCCAGCCTTGCTATGGGGGTATCCGGATCGGCTGTACTGCGCTCCACAAAACGCACCAAGGTGGTTATCAGGCGTTCAATGGTCTCATCCTGGAACATTGCTGAGTTGTACTCCAGCGTTGCCGAAAGGCCCGTGGTGCCGGGGCGGAAAGTGAAGGAGAGATCGAACTTGGCTTCCCCGGAGCCGTTGCCAGGCAGTGGCCGGACCACGGCGCCTGGGAGTTCCGGGATGGATGCGGGGGAGCTGTCCACAGTGAGCATGGTTTGGAACAACGGGTGCCGCCCCAATTCACGTTCCGGATTCAGCACTTCCACCAGGCGCTCGAAGGGGACATCGTCATGGTCGAAAGCGGCCAGGACGCTGGTCCTGGCACGGTCCACCATGGCCCGCAGGGAGGGATCTCCGGCAGCACTGATCCGCAGCGGCAGGGTGTTGACGAAGAAGCCCACCAACTCTTCCAGCGCCGGATCAGTCCTTCCGGCCGTTGGGGAACCGACAACCAGGTCATCGCCCGCACCTACGCGGTTCAGGAAGCCGGCCAGTACGCCGTGGAGCGTCATGAACAGGCTCGCGTTCGCCTGGGCCGCGACGGAGTTCAGGGCCTCAAGGGCCGAGGCGCTGAGCTGGAAGTTGTGGTGCCTGCCAGGCTGCCGGGCTTCCCGGGGACGGCGGTGATCGGCAGGGAGGCTGAGCTCCGCAGGTATTCCTGAGAGGGCCTCCCTCCAGTGATCAGTTTTCCGCGCTGACGCGCCGTCTTTGGCCAGTTCCTCCTGCTGCCAGGCACTGAAGTCGGCATATTGGACGGCCAGCGGTGCGCGGCTGCCCACTGTTCCCTTGAGTGCGGCCGCGTAGGCCTCCGACAGGTCACGGGCCAGTGGCGCAAGCGACGCACCGTCGCTTGCGATGTGATGCACCACCAACTGGAGTACCCAGCCCGGAGCATTGCCGTAGCGGCGGCACAGCAGCACGGCTCGCAGAGGAAGATCGAGGGTCACGTCGAAGCCACGGCCTTCCTCCTGGGCCAGTGTCCTGGCTTCTTCCTCCTTGGAATGCACCGGGATGACGCGCAGCAGGCCACGGGCTTCCTCTGCCGCGAGGATCTTCTGGTGCGGAGTGCCTGCTGTTGCCGGGTAGCTCGTCCTGAGGATTTCGTGCCGGGCTACCAAAGCGTCGATGGCAGCGGAAAGAGTGTTTTCATCCACCTCGCCTTCCAGCTCTGCGGCCAGGGAAATGTTGTAGTCCGCTGAGCCGGGATCCAGTTGGTTGAGGAACCACATGCGTTGCTGGGCGAATGAGAGACCAAGTTCCCCCCGGCAGGCCGTCCGGCGTGAAGCGACCCATTCCGAAAGGGTTCGCCCACGCTCCGGCGAGTCATCATCGTGAACTTCAGTGCCGCCGTCGTGCATGGAGGCGTTCGGCCGTTCGGACACGACCGCCGCCACCAGTGCACCCGGAGTGGGCTGGTCGAAGAGCGTTCGCAACGGAAGGGAGGCGCCGAACGCTTCCCGGATCCTGCCCATGATGGTGATCGCCAGGAGCGAATGGCCCCCCAGGAGAAAAAAGTCGTCGTCCATGGCCACGGAGTCCAGCCCAAGAACCTCAGCAAAGATTCCGGACATGACATGTTCCTCTGGTGTGGACGGTTCACGGCCGCTGCCGTTCCCGGAGGCTGCAGGGGCCGGGAGGGCAGTGCGGTCAAGCTTGCCATGGGAGGTCAAGGGCAGCGCCGGGATGGACATGAAGATGGCAGGCACCATGTAGTCGGGGAGCTTTTCGGCCGCATGCTCCCTCAAATCTGCACTGTCCACGTTGCCCACCACATACGCGATCATCCGCTGGGCCGGGTTGCCGTCGGGGACGACGGCAACCTGCTGCACTTGTGGGTGGCTGGACAGTGCCGACTCCACTTCCCCCAGCTCGATGCGGAACCCGCGGACCTTTACTTGGTCATCGCTTCGGGAAAGGAATTCAAGCACTCCGCTGGCATCCCGCCTCACGACGTCGCCGGTGCGGTACATGCGGGTTCCATCTGTTCCAAAGGGATTCGCCACGAAACGTGAGGCCGTCTCGGCAGCACGTTGGTCATAGCCTTGCGCCATGCCGGCGCCTGCCAGATACAGTTCTCCGGGGACGCCGGACGGAACTGGCTGCAGGTACGCATCAAGAACGAACGCCGAGATGTTTCCGGCGGGCCGGCCAATTACCGGTGCAGGGCCGGAAATTGCCGCCATGACCGAATCAACGGTGAACTCAGTGGGGCCGTAGAAGTTCAATGCCTGGACGGAAGGGTCCTTGGCCAGTCGTTCCCAGAGAGCGCCGGACACGGCCTCGCCGCCGAGGATGAGGATCAGCGGTTGATCGCGTTGGTGATCCAGCAGGCCATACTGCAGCAGCTGTGTGGCGTATGACGGCGTGGTTTCCAGGACGCTGATTCCATGGTTGAGGCAGTATCGAGTGAGACTTTCGGCGTCGTTGCGTTCCTCATCGGCCACCAGGTGCAGCTCAGCACCGGCAACCATCCAAAGCATCGGATCCCAGGCGGCATCAAAGCCCAGTCCGGCGATATGTGCAACGGAGACAGGCTCATTTCCGGCCACCTCGAAGCGAGGGCCGTAGAGCGTGCGGTGGTGGTGTGCGTACAGGTTGGCCAAGGCGGCATGCGTCACAGCCACCCCCTTCGGCCGTCCTGTTGAACCAGAGGTGTACAACACGTAGGCAAGGTCTTCGGCTTTCGGCATGCGATCCTCAGGGGCGGTACCCGCCACCCTTGCGCCGGTCGTCAGCAGGCCCGAAAGTGTAACGGCAACGGCAGGTCCGACGCCGCTGCGCGCGTCATCGTCAACGATCACCACCGCTGGGCTGCTGTCCTCCAGGATCATACGGATCCGTTCCTTGGGGTAGGAAAGATCGATGGGGACGTAGACCGCACCCGCAGCGAACACGGCAACGGCGGCGGCGGCGATGTCGGCTGATCGGCTGATGGCTACCGCCACGCGGTCGCCTGGACGTACGCCTTGGACGATGAGCCCCTTGGCCATGGTGTTTGCTCGTTCCTGAAGTTGGCCGAAGGTCCAGGAGGTCCCTCCAGCAACCACGGCCGTTTTTGACTGACGCAGGACGACTGTCTCCGCGAAAGACTCCAGGATGGTGGCCCACTGCCCGTCGTGATGGGTGGCGTCGCTGTGCGCCATGACAGCTGCGTGGTCGGCCGGGCTCTGTATCTGCAACCGGTCCAGGCTGACGTCGGAGTCCTTGGCGAACTGTCCGGCAACCAGCTCAAAACCGGCAACCAGCCGTTCCACTGTGCTGCGTTCGAAGAGCGCCGGGTTGTAGGCGAGGGATCCTGCGATGACGTCACCGTCCCGTTCGGCCAGGTCCAGGAGAAGGTCGAACTTCGCACCGCCCGGCTCCCTGCCCAAGTCCGCCGAGGCGTCCAAGCCCGTCATGGCCAGCACGGCGTCGGGGGTGTTTTGCAGAGTCAGCATCACTTGGAACAAGGGGTGGCGGTGGTGCGACCGCGTTGGATTGAGCGCTTCCACCACGCGTTCGAATGGGGCGTCCTGGTTGCCGTAGGCGTGCAGGTTGGTGTAGCGAACGCTCTCCACGAGCTCCGCGGCCGTAGGATTCCCTGACGTATTGGTCCGCAGCACCAAGGTGTTGACGAAGAAGCCCACCAAGTCATTCAGTTGGGTGTCTGTCCGCCCGGCAACCGGCGTGCCGAGCGGGATGTCCTCGCCCGCGCCAGACTTTGTCAGAAGAGCGGCCAGGGCGGCCTGCAGCACCATGAAGAGGCTGGCGTTGTGCGTCTTGGCCAGTGCTTTCAAGCCCGACGATGTGGCGGCATCCAGTTGCAAGGGAATCGACGACGTCGGGAAGTCACCTTCGCGGGTTCCGCGGGGGAAGTCGTAGGGCAGCTGAAGCTCCTCCGGGGATCCCTTGAGCTCTCGTGACCAGAATTCCAGCTGCCGCGAAATTGGGCTCGAAGGGTCGTCTTCGTGCCCCAGGGCTTCCCGTTGCCACAAGGTGTAGTCGGCGTACTGGACGGGCAGCCCAGTGGTGGGCGCCGTGGCTCCGTCCAAATGTTCGCTGTAGGCCTGGGAAAGGTCCCGGGCGAGGGGCGACAGCGACCAGCCGTCCGCAGCAACATGGTGCAGGGTAACCGCCAGGACGTGGTGGTCCGGTGCCCGTTGGAACAGGACTGCTCGAACAGGAAGTTCGGTGGTGATGTCGAAGCCACGCCGTGTTTCTGTCTGCAGTGCCCGGTCCAGGTTGTCCTCGTCGCACTGGACTGCCAGGAGTTTTAGCGGCGCTTCACCGGCAGGCAGGATGTCCTGGTGCGGTTCACCGTCGGACCAAGGAAAGATGGTGCGCAGAGTCTCATGCCGGGAGATAACGTCGGCAAGTGCCGCCTCCAAGGCATCCACGTCCAGGCGACCCTTGAGTGTGAGGACGATCGGGATGTTGTAGGCACCGGACTCGTGATCCAGGCGGTTAAGGAACCAAAGCCTGCGTTGCGCAAAGGACAGGGGGATCATCGCTGGCCGTTCCCTAACGGCCAGCTCGGGAGTGGACGAGCCGTCGCTTTCCAAGGCTGCAGCTAGTCCCTCTACTGTGGGCTGCTCGAAGATGGTACGCAGGGCCGGTGCGCTGCCCGTGGCATCCCGAAGGAAAGCAGCCAACCGCGTGGCCAGTAGTGAGTGGCCCCCAAGCTCGAAGAAGTCGTCCTCGAGTCCCACTGCTTCCAGGCCGAGGATCTCGCGGAAGGCTTCAGCTACCACGAGTTCTGCAGGCGTGCGCGGTTGGGTGGTGGGTGCTTCCTGTCCCGGGGTTGGCAAGGCCCGGGTGTCAAGCTTGCCATTGGCAGTTAACGGGATGGAATCCATGACGGTCACGGCTGCGGGCACCATGTAGTCGGGCAATGTCCTGCGTGCCGCCTTGCGGATGGCGGACGAGTCAAGGGGCTGCGTTGCCCCGCTCCCTTCGGTTTCCTGCCCTGGGTTGCCAGCAGTGACGTAGGCGAGGAGTTGGTCGTAGCCGGCCTTGTTCTTCGCCACGGTCACCGCGGCTTGGGCAACCCCTGGGATACCGCGCAGGACCTCTTCAATCTCGGCAAGTTCAATACGGAACCCACGGATCTTGACCTGCTGGTCCATGCGACCAAGGAACTGCAAGGTGCCATCGTCCAATCGACGCACCACATCGCCCGTGCGGTACATGCGCGAGCCGTCCCCAACGAAGGGATCAGCCACGAACTTCCCGGCACTCAGCCCAGGTTGGTCAAGGTAACCGCGGGCGAGGTTCGGCCCCGCAACATAGAGCTCTCCGATGGCATTGGAGGGCACCGGGTTGAGGCCCGAATCAAGGATGTAATGCCGGCTGTTGGCTACCGATCCTCCGAGGGTGACATCCGTGCCCGGTTCCATCACGGCAGTCAGCGAGTCCACGGTGGTTTCGGTAGGGCCGTAGAAGTTATAGGCCACAACGCCATCATGGGCCGCCAACTCCCGCCATGTGGCCGGGTCCACGGCTTCCCCTCCCAGCGCAACAATGGAGGGGTGGGCGTCCCGGTCGAAGAGCCCGCTCGCCAGCAGGGCCTTGGCAAAGGAGGGTGTTGTTTCGATCGAGTCGATTCCCTTGTTGGCCAGGAACAGGCTAAGGGCCTCGGGATCACGACGGGTCTGGTTGTCCACCATATGCAACTCATGCCCGGCCAGAAGCCACAGAATGGGATCCCAGGAAGCGTCAAAGGACAACCCCGCGGTGTGGGCCACGCGCAAGTAACGGCCGAGCCTTGCCGTGGCGGGGTCAAAAATCCTCTCCCGGTGGGAAGTGAACAGGTTCAGGAGCGCCAGATGCTCCACGCCAACGCCCTTTGGACGGCCTGTGGAACCTGACGTGAAGATCACGTAGGCAAGATCATGCTGGACGGCGATGGGTGCCAAGGGCGTCGAGTCGTGTCTGTCCAAGGACACAGCAGTCATCGCGGAATCCAAGACCGTCACGGGAATGCTGGTCAGCGGCTTTCCTTGGTCGGTGTCACCAGTCAAGGCCGTTTCTGTGAGCAAAATGACGGGGGCCGCGTCCTCCAACATCCCCTCCACGCGGCCCGCCGGGTAGTCGGGGTCGAGCGGAACATAAGCGGCACCGGCCTTCAAGATGGCCAGGATGGCAACAGGAAGCAGAACGCTGCGATCCAGCCGGACGGCGACGGTTCTGCCCGGCCCTGCTCCGCGCTCGCGGAGGAACCGGGATAGCTGGTTGGAGCGCCGCTCCACCTCTGCAAATGTCAGGGAACCGTCAGACGCGACGACGGCGATCCGCTCGGGAGCAGCTGCGGCGACCGACTGGAACTCCTCAACAACCGTATGGCCCGGCAGGTCCACTGACTCGGCATCTCCCTCGGCGAGCAGCGACTGCTCTTCCGCCGTCGACGTGACTGTCAGTGCCGCCGTCGGACCGTTCGGGCTGGCCAGAAGCTCACCAAGCAGCCGCACAAACCGCATCAGGTGCTGGTCCAGGCCCGATTGGCTATAGAGCCCGGCATTCGCGGCGAACTGTACTGTCACACCACCCGAGGCTGCGTGGCCCAGCCCGTGGACGATGACGGATAGGTCATCGATGGGCCCAGTGGACAGGATGTGCATGGTGCCGGTTGCCTCGCCAAAGGCGATGTCATCAAGTACCGGAAGGATATTTACCGATGGTCCCAGGTAACTGCCCTGGCTGCTCATGGACTCGTATCGGGTGCGCTGATGGATCAGGGCGCCGCGCAGCTTTCCGCCCGTGGCGGCCACCATGTCCTCCACGGTGGTTCCCGGAGTGATGTCCAGCCGGATCGGGACGATATTGGACAGCATGGACGGCGTGGACTTGGCCAGCTTGCCTCGTCGCGCTGTCACGGGCAGCGCGAGGGATACATGCGGTTCGCCGGTCATCCGGTGCAGATACAGTGACATGGCCGTCAGAATCAACGCCGGCGCGCTGCCGGACGCTGCTTGGAGTGCGTCGACTGCGGACTGGGAGAGCGTCTGGGTGGAACGCAGCAGCGCGTCGGCCGTTCCCGAGGGGCGGCCGGCGAGTCCGGCGGGAGTCCGTTCGTCGTCGAGTTCGCGTCGCCAATAGGCGGCGTCGGCTGCTGCCCCTGCGGAGTCCTGGTATTCATGGTCCTCCGTAATGAGTTCATCAAGCGCGCCAAAATCGAGGATCAGGGCGTCGTCCATATCCTTGGCGGCGCTCAGTGCCTCATAGACTGCGGCGACACGGCGCAGTACCAGCACGGCGGAATATCCATCGAGGAGCAGGTGGTGGACGCGTTGGTAGAAGAAGTGTCTGGTTCCGGAGATCCTGATGATCTCGGTGTGAAGCAGCCTGCCGTCCTCCACTGTCCGTACTTGCGCCATGTCCGAGTCCATCAGCTCGCGTGCGGTTTGTTCGCGCGTCGTTTCGTTCCCGCAACCGCTCAGATCGGTGAATTGCACGGCGGCCTCGGCAGTTTCTGCGTACTGGAAGGGGCCGTCGTCGTCCTCGCCGAATGCCAGGTTCAAGGCGGGCGTTTCCGACACTGCCCGAGCCACCGCCTTCTCCAGACGGGGCACGTCCAACGGACCGTTGATTTCGATGAACTGCCCAATTTGATACATCGGGCTGCCGTTCGCCAAACGTTGCGCGTACCAGATACCTCGCTGTGCAGCGGTTAAACCCATCCGGGCCGGTGCCTGGTGCTCCGGAATGCCGGGCTGGTCAGGGGAAGCGGGGATAGGGGAGTTCATAGTCCTTCTCTGCAGTGGGGAGGTGTGGGAAAGCAGCGGCAGTCCTGGGAATCAGGACTGCCGCGTCAAGGTTGCGAGGCCAACGTCTTGACGAAGTGGCGCTCGTGGGGTGGGAATCTCGTCTGGTGGGAAGAGGGAGTGGGTTCTGCTACTGGAACTGGCCGAGCTGGAGAGGGCCCAGCACATTGCCGTCAACAAGGGGCCCATTGATGAGCGGCCCGTTGATGAGCCCGCCGTTCAGAATTCCTTCGGTCAGGAAGCCGTTCAGGATGCCACCGTTGAGGAAGCCGGCGTCGGAGAGGGCTGTGGCACCGGTTTCCGGCGTTGGGATGGGGGTTGCTGTCGCTGCTTGTGCAGGGAGAGAAGCGAGGGCGAAGGCGGAGGCTGCAAGGACTGTTCCGACTGCGATGCGGGCGGTGTTCTTGGTGGGCTTGTTCACGGGGTCTTCTCCATTACGTAGCAAATGTTGTCCGCGCGTCACAGGGTGTCGCGCCATCAGTGATTCGGAGCTGCCACCGTCGTGGATGGGAATGGAGATTCTTCACTCTTCGGCAGGACGCGACGTCAGCATGGATGCCCAAGAGCTGCCGGGTCGCTCCGAGTTCTTACTCTGGCCGCGGATTGCAGAAACTGCGCTGTTCGGCCCCACTGATGTTTGCAAGGAGGAGCATCGGCCTCTAGGGTACTAAGGAGGCTTACCTTTTTTGGTGGAGTGCAGCAGTCGATGTGCCGATCAATAGCGAGGAGAACGCGCAGTGCCAGTTGAGGACATCAAGATTCCAGGGGCTCCATCGATTGAGCGACCAGCCGTTGAAGAACCCACAGTGGCCCGGGAGCCGTTGTCGCCGAAGCCTGATCAGCAGGGTCCCGAGGCCGTGTCACCGACAGGGAGCCCCAGCGGCGCCCCCGAAAACTCACGTGCCCAGTCCGGCCAGTACCTGACAACGGCCCAGGGCCTGAGGCTGGGAGATACAGACCATTCCTTGAAAGCCGGACCACGGGGCCCGATTTTGCTCCAAGACCATCACTTGCGTGAGAAGATCACACACTTTGATCACGAGAGAATTCCGGAGCGCGTGGTTCACGCCAGGGGAGCCGGGGCTCATGGAACGTTTCGCTCCTACGGCGCGGCGTCACAAATCACGAAGGCAGGGTTCCTTGGGCCGGATGTAGAAACCCCCGTGTTCGTGAGGTTTTCCACTGTCTTGGGATCCAGGGGGTCCGCTGATGCGGTCCGTGACACGCGTGGCTTTTCCACCAAGTTCTACACGGATGAGGGTACCTACGACCTGGTGGGAAATAACATTCCTGTCTTCTTCATTCAGGACGGCATCAAGTTCCCGGACCTCATCCACGCGGGGAAACCGCACCCTGACAGGGAAATCCCGCAGGCTCAGAGTGCGCACGACACGTTCTGGGACTTCGTTTCGTTGCATACCGAAGCGCAAGCCCACACGATGTGGAATATGTCCGACCGCGGAATTCCCCGCTCCTACCGGACCATGGAAGGGTTCGGCGTCCACACCTTCCGGTTGGTGGATGCGGCCGGTAAGACCACTCTGGTGAAATTCCACTGGAAGCCGAAGCTGGGTGTCCATTCATTGGTGTGGGAGGAGGCCCAGATTATTAACGGCATGGATCCCGATTTCCACCGTCGTGATCTGGCCGATGCGATCGAATCAGGTGCGTACCCGCAGTGGGAGCTTGGCATCCAGACGTTCCCGGACACTGAAGATCAAATGTTTGAAGGTATCGACCTTCTGGATCCCACCAAGTTCATCCCTGAGGAACTGGCTCCGGTTCAGCCGATCGGGCTGATGACGCTGAACGCCAACCCGACCAACTACTTTGCCGAGACCGAGCAGGTAGCCTTCCACCCGGGACACCTCGTCCCAGGCATCGATGTCACTAATGATCCGCTGCTCCAGGTCCGCCTGTTCTCATACCTGGACACGCAGATTTCACGGCTTGGAGGACCGAACTTCGCCCAAATTCCCATCAATCGTCCCCACGCACCGGTTAATGACATGCTGCGGGACGGGATGCACCAGACTGGGTTGAAATTTGTCCGCGGACAATGATGCACGCAGCCGGGAAAGCCGACTCCACCTTGACCACCAACTGCAGTTTTCCAAGGTCCTGGGAGCGTCCTCCATGAACGGTGGCTGCCCGGTGATTCACGTGGTGCCCCCGCCCGCCTTTTCGCAGGCTATTCGCTGGGATTCTCATGATCGGGAGTGTCCGGGCTGCTCAGATGACGGGCCAGACAACTCGCGTCTGCCACTTGGCAGGGTCCGGTTCCTTTTCGGGGTCACTCATATAGAACTCCCACATGGTGTCTGAGGGTGTTAAACCTTCCGCACTCATTCGCTCGAGGATGAGCGCGTACGTCTGCTCAAGGGTGTCGTAAGGTCCCTTATGCACAGCTTCGAGGGCGTCCGACTCCGGCAACATTCCGCTGATAACCTCTCCGGCAGCGGAGAAATTCGGTGTCACGGGGAAGCCGGCCTCTACGTCGACGGAGTCGGTTGGCATCCCGTGGTACATGGCGAACGGGGGTCCCGTGGGGCTGGCGTTCTGGGCTTGGACGGCCGCCATGGCAGCGCCAAATGCGCGGCCGAAGAATTCCGTCAATTTCGCCATGGGGACCCGCTCGCGGAGCACTGCAGTGGGTTGCTCGGAGGTTCGAATCAGGGCGGGTTGCTGGTCGAGGATGCTCATACTGCAAGACTTCCCCGATCGGGCTGCTGTTAGTAGGGCCGAACGACTCTAAAACCGGGACAAGCTGGCAGGCGCGACGCAAACGTTCGGTTCGTGGCAACTATGCCGTCTCAAAGGCCTCCTTGATTCACTTCGCAACCTCGGCGTCGACCAAGGCGGAGTTGTGGAGTTCCACGTGATGCATCCACACGGAAGGAGCAGGATGAGCTATTTCTTTGAACCTTGGGGAGTCGAGCTTATAGGGCAACGCCAACGACAACACGGCCGGTACCCCCGAATGGACGTACTTGTACGGTCGCCACAAGTACGCAAACCCACGATGCCGCCGTAGCGCGACCTGGCTCTTGGAGACGTGGACCTGAAAATCACCGAGTCCACCGGCGATGGCAAAGACGGCCTCACAGATCGCGAGACCTTGAGGGGATCCGTTGAAGAAGGCAACAGCATCCGTGGGCAGGACCGTGGTCATAGCGCCCTTCGGAGGCTGCGCCGAAGGAGCCACGCACCACAAAAAAGGAGAGCCGCGGCCATCCCTGCCAGAACGCCCAGGCCAGGCAGGATGTCGGAAAAGGAGGCGTCCCGCCGCTGGATGGCGGCCAGGGCGTCATATGCCCACCGGTGAGGGGTGAGCCACGATATTGACTGGAGTGGTTCGGCGAAGAACTCCGGTGGCACCATGCAGCCGCCCAGACCAGCCAGTACGAGACCTGCGCCTATGCCGATCCCTGTTGCGGCGCCGTCGTGATCCAAGAGCGAGCCGATAATCATGGCCGCTGCGGCCGCTACCGCACTGAAGGCCAGAAGTACCAGTGCGGTGAGCCAGAGGTTGCCCCAATCGACGCCGAAGAGCAGAGCCGTACCAACCAGGATGTATGCACCTTGAACCGAGGCGATCCCAAACCTTCCTGCTGCCTGGCCGATGATCGTCTGACCGCTGGTCACAGGTGCCGCCATGGTTCGCGGGATGACGCCGAACCGGCGGGCCTGGATCAGCGTGGCGGCACCGGTGAGGGAACTGAGGAAGATGAACAGCAGCAGTTGCTGTACCGCCCCAAGATCGAAGACTCCGAGTCCGCGGAACTCCTGGGAGGTGTTGTCGGTGTCCACAATGTCTACCCGGGGTGCCTGAACGGCTTCTTTCGCCTGGGCCAAGGCGGATGCCGCGGCCTCTGCCGGCAGGCCTGTCTGTTCCAAGGCGGCGCGCTGGCTGTGCCGCACGCTGATGGCCATCAGGGAGCCCTTGACCTCCTGCAATGCCGCTTGGGCCGAAGCCTGCGATGCCGTCAGAATTTCCAGATCCGCTACGCGTCCGTCATTGAACGCGGCTGCCGCTTCGGGGCTGATGATGACCCCGACGTCGGCCCTTCCGCGCCCCAGTTGTTCGCGCACCACTTGCGCAGTACCGGATTCCACCTGCATGCCGTCGGCTTCCAACTGTTCCGATATCGACGATTCCAGAACCGTGCCGGAACCACCGCCCAATGCAACCCGGGTTTCGCTGTTGCTGGAGCCGAACTGGGTGCCCAACAACAGAATCAACAGGAGCGGGAAGATGAAGACGAAGAAGATGTTGGATCGGTCCCGCAGGAAGCGCCGCACTTCCACGCCGGCGATGGCGAAGATCACTTTCACGTCTTGGCGCCCCGGTCCGGCAGGAAACGGGAGACGAGGACGCACACAACCGCGAATCCCCACATCGTCATCAACGGCACGGCGACTTCGGCGACGCCGCCGCCGCCGGCCGAGATTCCCAGGCCCCGGATGAACGCACCCACCGGGTTCAGATCCATCAGGACCGCCATGAAACCTGACGCTTGGATGGGAAAGAATGCACCTCCCGCTATACCCAACACCATGGCAACAATGGATTGCGCCACATTGGCTTGTTCGGCTGTCCGAACCACCTTAGCCACGATAAAGGTTAAGCTGGTGGCCGCCGCCGCTGCCCCGAGGACCAACAAACCCACAACGGCCGGAGAGCCGAAGTCCACGCCGAAGAGGAGCGTGCCACTGGCAAGCAGCACCGCACTGGCGGCGACTCCCAGTGAAAAGCCAACAGCCGCTTTTAGCGGCGACAATGGTCCATTGCGGCACAGCGGTGGACCTGATCCGGCCGAGGGTTCCTTGTTCCTTCTCCGCCAACAGTCCAAGGACACCGAACCCCACCGTGAACAAAAGAAACAACCCTGTTTGTCCGGCGACCAAACCGGCTCGAAGCGACAACTGCCCAGCTGGCGCGGTTCCTTCCGTGATATGGAGAATCGGTTCGCCGGCCACCGCGATCCGCCCAATGGCTGCCGCCGCATCAGGGGGGACTCCACCCAGTCTTGCGGCCGCCTCCGTAACTGACGCAGCGGTGAACTGGTCTACGATTCCGGTGACGATCGAGATCAGGACACTCGTCTCGAGGACGGACCCGCTGCCTTCGATAAGTTGGAGCGTGGACGGCTGCCCTGTAGCCAAGGCGGAACTGAAGTCGGCCGGGATAACGATTCCCAAGGCGGCACCGGTAGTGCGGGTTTCGGAGCTCACGGCATCCGCTGGCACCTCACGGACAGTGACCTTCATGGCTTCTGTGGACCCCAGTGAATCCAGCAGCGCAGCTCCGAGCGGGCCGGAGTCTTCGACGCTCACTACGACCGTGGCTGGTTGCAGGTCGACGCTGCCGGTACCCAGTCGGCCAAAAGCCAGGCTCAGCACGCCCATCAGTGCCAACGGGACGATGAGTGAGAAGATGAGCACTGACTTATCCCTCAGGCGTTGACGAAAATCATTGCCGACCATGGTCCAGAGCGCTCGCATGGTCAGTCCCTGAGCGCTTTGCCGGTCAAATGCAGGAAAACCGATTCGAGGTCCGGTCGCGTCACGGCGACCGAAGCCATGGTCATTCCTGAGCGGGCGGCAGTGGTGACAATCCCTGCAAGCAGGGCGGCCCCGTCCGTAACGGTGAGCATCAACCCGATTTCCCCTGAATCGGTGACGCGATGAACGCCGTCGAGTGACCGGAGTGCTTCAGCCGCCGCCGTGAGCCGTCCGGTCCCCACAAGGGTGATCCGGTCCAGTCCACCGGTTAGTGTTATGAGTTCGTCCCTGGTTCCTTCGGCCTGGACCCGGCCCTGATCAAGAATGGCAATCCGATCACAGAGGCGCTCGGCCTCTTCCATGTAGTGGGTCGTGTAAAGGACAGCCGTACCCTCCGATGACAGGTTTCCCACCGCCTCAAGAATTGAGTTGCGGGACTGCGGGTCGACACCAACCGTCGGTTCGTCGAGGATCAGCAATCCGGGGCGGTGCAGCAGACCGATACCAATGTTCAAACGACGCTTCATTCCACCGGAGTACTTTTTGGTTTGCTCACCCGCACGTTCGGCCAGCCCGAGGAGATCCAGGACTGAGTCCACCCTGGAGGCCAGTTCTTTCCGCCCCAGTCCTTGGAGCCTGCCGAAGAAGTTCAGGTTTTCGCGGGCCGACAGATCCGGATAAATGGCGAGCTCTTGAGGCACCAGCCCCAGATGGCGTTTTGCCGCAATGCCTGTCGGGTCCATCCGGATACCGGCCACCTCCACAGATCCGGAATCGGCGGGGACCAGGCCGGCGACCATGTTGATGATGGTGGTCTTACCGGCTCCGTTCGGGCCCAGGAGGCCGTAAGTCTCACCGGGGCGGATGGCGAAGGAGACGTCGTCGACGGCGGTCAGGTCACCGAATCTCTTGACGAGCCGGTCTGCTGACAGGACTGTTCCGGTGCGAGGAGGTGCCACCTGATTCTTCAAGGGCGCACCGGACTATTCCAGGCCGGCCCGTGTTGCGTCGTTGAGTGGAGTCCGAAGCGACATCGGCGCTGAAAGGTCGAATCGTCTCCCGGTTACTGAATCCGGAACGATCCTGAAGAGGTGGTCCTGGGCCACTCCCTGCCACGGGAAGAGGGCACGCCTGATTTCGTCAAGACGGGGGCCCTCCGATCCTGCTTCTTCAACGCCGCCTTTCACCACAACGCTCCAGGCGATACCGAACTCGGCGCTCACGGAGTCCGCTTCGATTGCTACCACGGCGTCATCCTCCATGGCCCACTGTTTGGTTCCCGGCCCGGTCCTGAAAACCACAGTGTTGTTATCCACCGCGAAGTTCACGGGAAAGATATCAGGGTGGCCGTTGACGATCACAGAAAGTCGTCCAACGTTGGCCTCGCCGAGGAGCCTCCAGCAATCTTCCGTTTCAAGTACTTCTGCCTCAGGCACTATGTTTTTGTCGCTCATGCGGAGATCCTACGGCCGCTTTTCGGTCCCCAACAGGGCCCAAAGGCCCAGCCTGCAACCCAGTGTCTGTGGCCGGGTGTGGCGAGGCTACTCCAAGCAAAAGCAGGAGCAAACCTACTTCCGCCAAACCCGCTCCGAAGTAGGCCGCCTGCAGGGCGCTGAACGGGATCAGTGCCATTTGGACGAAGATCCACACGAGGATGGAATATCCCGCCGTGGCGGCCGCCATGGATGCCAATCCACGTCGACGGAAGAGCAGGACGAAGGCCACCGTGTGTGAGCCCCCGACGATGACGGCCAGCAGAAGCCCCGGGACCAGGTAGCTGCTGAAGGGTGACCCGTCCAGGTATTCGACCGGTAGCTGGATTTCCGGCGGCAAAACGCTCTTGTCCACTCCCGGCCACGATCCGATGGCCATGACCAAGCCGCCGGCAATCGATGTCAACGCGACCAATGCCTGCACGGTCAGAAGCATCCCTCGAGTCATGGTTCCTCCTAAATGTGTGTGTGTCGAAAACGTTGTCCGCAGCTACCGCAACGGAAGCAACTACACCGACACGCCGACGTCGGGGGTTACTGCTGGCTCGTCGTCATTCACCGCAGGCCGGCCCTTCCGTCAGCGTTTGGGGGCTGCAGTTGCTCGGGATCGAAGGCACCCTGATCCAGACGGAACGGCGGATACTCATCGCGCAGCAGGGCTCCGTAGATGAGCACGCGGTACACCCATCGGTTGATGCCCATGATGAAGGCGAACAGGGGTCGCGGGTAGCTGCCGGTAAACAACAGGATTACCAAAGCGATGAGGACCAGCAGACCCAGCAAGGACAGTCCGCCGCCGCGATCGTTGATCACGCCGGCGGGTCCGTCCTCGGTTCTCCAAGCCCACGTCGCCGTTCCTGTGAACGCCCCCACGATCAACAGGTGCGGTATGAGCAGCAACCAGGACTTTACAAGAACCAGGCCCCGGGAGAGGCGGGCCGGATAAACCACCTCCACGTTCGCCGGGTAGTCCGTCCGGGAGAGGCTGAACGGAGGATAGTGATCGGTCCCGCCTGCGGCGTAGGCATAGAAGGCCACGCGCCAGTTCCATCGGAGGACGCCGACATTGAAATGAAAGAGGGACAGCGGGTAGCGGCCAGTAATAAGGATGGCGAACCAAGCAATGATGCTGGTGACGGCGAACGCGAACCAGAGGAAAAACAGCACGAAGAAATGGGGGATGGCGAGGAACCATTTCACCAGCCACAGCCACGGCGACAATGCGGCGTCCAGCTGGCCGGTGAAATGAAGCGGAGAGTTAAGGGCGCTTACCGGTGCGGGTCCTCGCGCTGCCGGTGATGTCGAAGGGGGTTGCCCCGGTGATCCTCCGCCACGGCCCAGACCTACGGCGCCCAACACCAACAGCGGAACGCCGATAAGGATGGCCAGGACGCCGGCGAACAACAGGCCCATTGCGGCAGGCCTCATGAGGTCAGAACGGAAACCGGCCTGCAGATCTGCGGAGACGCCACCGCTGGCGTCAGCGTTCATCACCACCACAGTCCAATTACCGGGGGCGATGTTCCACGTGAGTTCCTGCTCGCCCGTTCCGGAGGCCGAGGCTGCCCAGAACTGTTGCGCACCGGGCGTTGCAGGGGTGGATGATCCTGGAATGTCCGTGTAAACGGGCCGGAAGGGTTGGAACTTCACTTCACGCAACTCAGTGTGGTGCACCCCTGCAAGGTATGCGTCCACCTCGTTCTGGGGTGCAATGCCAATGAAGACTTCACGCCCGGCTTCCGTCGCGGAGGCACGGAGCCTGAGGGTTCCGACGTCGAAGGGAAGCCTTTCGGGCGTGCCCTCGCCCACCGCATCGAGTTGGGGGGAGACCAATGCCCGGGACGAAACCGTGTACCGCTCTGTTGGGGAGGTGAAGAATGATCCGTCGTTTTGGGAAGAGGCAAGCCATGTCGCTACCGCACCTGCCGCGGCCAACGTGAAGCCGACCAAAGACAGAACAATGCCGACAATGAGGAGGACAACATGACCTGGTTTTTTCATGGTTAGCGTTCTTTCCGGTTGGAGATCAGCGAGGCAACGCCGAGGGCTGCGGCAGCGGCCCCGGCCGCAGCCGGGAACAAAGCCGAGAACAGCATGGTGTTGGACAGTGCCAGGACCCCGTAGATCAGGAGCAGGAACGTCGCACCCCTCGACTGCGCGGAAGATGCGGTCCCGAAGGGCAGTAGGGTCTTTGTTAGCCCTACCGCTTCGATCACGGCAGACGCGCCGACCGCCGGTCGCACTGGAGCTGCTGGTACGGACATCTGCCCAGTGGTCATCTCAATGACCCTTCTCCGGGGAGTGGACCACCAGGACGGGGCAGTGCGCGTGAGCAACGCAGCCCGAACTGACCGAACCGAGGAGAAGTCCACCAAAACCACCGTGACCGCGCCGGCCTACCACCAGAAGTGATGCATGTTTGCTGCCCTCAACAAGCCCTGCACGGGGAGACTGCTGAACAAGGCGGGAACTGACGTTCCTGGGCTTCTCAGTGCCGAAAGCCTCGACCAGTGCCTTATCGAGTCGTTCCTCGGCATCATGGGCGAAGCCATCTATGCCCATGGCCAGATATCCTTCGTATCCCAGCGGCATCTCCCAGCACCCCCACGCTTCAAGCGGTGCATTGAGGGCCAGCGCAATTCGTTGTCCCTGGCGTAGTGCTTCCACCGATGCGTCGGAGCCGTCGACGCCAACAATGATCTTGCTCGGGTCAAGCCAGCCTGCCATCACGCACTCCTCTGGATTCCATATGCTGTGGCAATGGACAAGAGTTCTTCACCCCACGCAGCTGCGCGGGACGTCTGTCCGTCAAGCAAGGGACCCTCAGTTCCCTTGACGTAGAAGGCCATTGGCTCGGCCACTATGCTGGCTCCGGCCTCTTTGAGGGTCTTTGTGATCTTCTTGGCGGCATCACCATGGATGAACAGCTTGACCCTCGTATCAAAGCCGGCAGCAACCACCCCGGAAAGCCCTCGGCTGCCAAGACGGGCCAGAGCCTCCATGGTTTTCTGTGTGGGGCGCCAACCGTTGATCGGGCTGCCGACCACCAACAGGTCACCTGCCGAGATGTCGTCGGATCGCACCTGACCGGCCGGCAGGACTTTCGCGTTCAGTGGGCTGAGGCCTGCGGCAATGGCCTCAGCGATCGACTTGGTGTTGCCAAAGCCGGAATCATAGACAACGAGTGCTTTCATGACTGTTCCTTGTTCTTCTCGTGGGCGTTTTCCCGGGTGCGCGGCCTCCACCGCATAGGGCGGTCACCCATGAAAAGGGTTGCCCAGTACGTCCCCCCACCCATCACGAGGAAACCCACCACACCGAGTGCCAAACTGCCTAGTGGGAAACTCACCAGCAGCAGTCCGAGCCCGCCGAGCGCAGCAAGGCAGCCTCGCTTTATGCCCTTCCAGCGGCGTCGATCGAGGTCTTCCAGGCTCATGAGTGCTGCCAGCCTGGGGTCCTCCTCCAGAAGACCCTGCGAAATGTTGTCCAGTTCGAGCCGTTCGAACTCCGAAAGTGCCATGGTGTGCCTCCTGCCTTCCCTCCCAGCATGTGTGGTGCGGCAATGCGGAAACAGGGCCGAAAGTCACACCAAGGTTCGGGACCAAAGACTCTGCCCGGGCTGGCCCGGGCCGCCCAGAATCAAGGCATGCAGCCAGCCATCGAAGAGTCATATGTCACATGGTTTGAGGACATCGGAATGGGGGATGTTCCCGAAGTGGGCGGTAAGAATGCGTCACTGGGTGAACTCACCACATCGTTGCGTTCAGCAGGGGTGAAGGTCCCCGACGGCTTCGCTACGACGTCCGGCGCGTACAGGAAGTTCTTGGCTGCCAACGGACTCGAATCGGTCATCAGTCATTCCATGAGTGAGCTTAGGTCAGGCAGGTTGTCTCTTCGCGAGACGGGGCATGCCATCCGCGACGCAATGTTGGCGGGCGAGTTTCCGTCCGGACTTATTGAGGGCATCAGGCATAACTATCGGCGCCTGGGCGAACGGGCCGGGCAGGAGCGATTGGCGGTAGCTGTCCGCAGCAGCGCAACGGCAGAGGACCTGCCGGATGCCAGTTTTGCCGGGCAACAGGAAACATTCCTGAATATCTCAGGTGAGAGCGCACTCCTGGATGCCTGCCGACGCTGTTTTGTCTCGCTTTTCACTGATCGCGCCATTAGCTACCGGGAGATCAAAGGGTTTGGGCACTTGGACGTGGCACTGTCCATAGGTGTCCAGCGCATGGTTAGATCCGACATCGGAGCGTCAGGGGTGATGTTCTCCATCGATACTGAGTCGGGCTTTCCACAGAGCGTCGTCATCAGCGCGGCCTGGGGATTGGGCGAGACCGTTGTCCAGGGCACCATCAACCCGGACAAGTACCAAGTGTTCAAACCGCTACTTGATAACCCCGCTCTGGTGCCTGTGATCGAGAGATCCGTGGGATCCAAAGAGCGCAAGATGGTGTACCGCTTGGGAGGGACCGCCTCCACGGCGATGGTGGAAACCACCGACAAAGAACGACGTGCCACTGTTCTCCCGGACATCGACATCATCAAGCTCGCGCGGTGGGCCGTGTCCGTGGAAGACCACTACGGACGTCCCATGGACATGGAATGGGCCAAAGACGGCGTCACAGGCGAGCTGTTCATGGTCCAGGCGCGACCGGAAACAGTTCAGGCCCAAAAAAGCGGGACGCTCTTCCGCATGTATCACCTGGGACAGGATGGCCGTCTCCTTGCGTCCGGCGCAGCGGTCGGGAATTCCATAGCCGTAGGCCCCGTCTGCATCATCCGCGATGCCAAGGACATTGAGGCGTTTGTGGATGGGGCCATTTTGGTAACCCGGATGACGGACCCGGACTGGGTTCCCGTGATGAAGCGGGCAGCTGGGATCGTGACTGACCACGGGGGACCCACCAGTCACGCGGCGATTGTGAGCCGTGAGCTAGGCGTTCCCGCCGTGGTGGGTACTGGCGACGCAACTGACGCGCTGGCAGGTAGGGAAGTTGTCACGCTCTCGTGCGCCGAAGGAGAAGAGGGACACGTCTATGACGGGATGCTGGACTTCGAAGTAGAAGAGGTGGACACCGGGAGCCTTTCCGAAACGCGCACGGACATCATGGTCAACATCGCCAGCCCGGCCGCAGCTTTCACCTGGTGGCGTCTTCCCGCTGCAGGAGTCGGCCTGGCGAGGATGGAATTCATCATCAACAACTTGATCCGTGTTCATCCGATGGCCCTTATCCATCCCGAGTTGGTGATGGATGACGCCGAATCAGCTGTTATTGAACAACTGACCAGGGGCTACACCAGCCCCGAGGAGTATTTCGTCAGTGTCCTTGCCACAGGCATAGCCAAGATTGCTGCTCCTTTCCATCCGAAACCAGTGGTTGTCCGGCTCAGCGATTTCAAGAGCAACGAGTATGGACATCTCATCGGCGGCAGCTTCTTCGAACACCCTGAAGAAAACCCCATGCTGGGATTCCGGGGGGCTTCCCGCTACTACAACAAGCACTACCGTGAAGCTTTCGCGTTGGAATGCCTGGCCGTGAAACGCGCACGTGAAGTCATCGGCTTCTCAAACGTCATAGTCATGGTTCCCTTTTGCCGCACAGTGGATGAAGCGGACAAGGTGCTCAATGCGATGTCGGAGAACGGACTTGTGCGTGGAGAGCACGGGCTGCGCGTCTACATGATGTGTGAGATCCCTTCCAACGTGGTGCTGGCGGAACAATTCGCCCGCCGTTTTGATGGGTTCTCCATCGGTTCCAATGATTTGACCCAATTGGTGCTCGGCGTAGACCGTGATTCGGAACAATTGGCAGGGCTCTTCGATGAACGCGATGAAGCCGTGACCACCATGATCTCGGAGGTCATCGGGAAGGCGCATGCAGCAGGAATCCGGATAGGGATCTGTGGTCAAGGTCCAAGCAACCATCCGGATTTTGCGGAGTTTCTTGTCCGTGAAGGCATTGACTCGATTTCACTGAACCCCGATACCTTCATCCGGACGGTCCCCTTGATAGCTGCTGCAGAAAAGCATCTCAAACGGCCGGACCCAGTGTAGAGCCATGAAGGCATCACCCACGGCGGCTGCGGCGAGACCCCCTTATGACGCGGTCATCTTCGATCTGGATGGCGTAGTCACCCGGACTGCCATGGTGCATCAGCTGGCTTGGCGCGACGCGTACGAGGCGATTATGGGCGATCCCAGGTTTCCGAAGGTCAAACCTGTGCAGCCGTTTACTTCAAACGACTATTTGTCCTTGGTGGACGGCAAGCCCCGCGAAGTCGGGCTCATGAACCTGCTGGCGTCCCGGGGCGTCGTCGTTGATCTCGGCGCACCAAGCGATGCAACCGGCGATTGGACCGCTTACGGGCTTGGGGCGCTGAAGAACAAGGCTTACCTCGCCCGTCTAAAGAAGGACGGCGTTCAGGCATACCCGGGAACACTGGAGCTGCTGGGCAGTCTGCAGGCGGCAGGGGTTAAGGCGGGGGTGGTGACGTCGAGCCGCAACGCCACTCCCGTGTTGGCCGCGGCCGGCATGGCAGAGACTTTCGCGGTGGTGCTGGACGGTACCGTCGCCTCAAAATTGGGGCTCCCGGGCAAACCTGAACCGGATGTATTCCTGGAGGCGGCCAGGCGCCTGGGGGTCCCGCCGGCTCGCGCCGTGGTCATAGAAGACTCAGTGGCGGGGGTGACATCCGCGCGTCGCGGTGGATTCGGGCTTGTGGTGGGCATCGACCGGCAGGGGACCCGCCGACAACTCGAAGCAGCTGGTGCGCACGTGGTCCTCAACGATGTAGGCGAGCTGGACCTGGGCCTGGTCATGAGTGATCCTTGGCAGCTCACCTACGAAGGGACAGCGCCGGAACACGAGGGGCACCGGGAAGCCCTCACGACGTTGGGCAACGGATATATGGGTGTTCGCGGGGCTGTTTCCGAAGGCGGCCGGGAATCGCGCTATGCCGGCATGTATCTGGCCGGTGTCTACAACAGGGTGGTCGCCAGGATGGGCGAGGAGTCTGTAATCGACGAGCACATGGTCAACGCACCCGATTGCCTTCCCTTGGACCTCTGCCTGGAGAACGGCACGTGGTGGTCGGAGGCTGGCTTGCGTTTGGTGGAGGAGCGGCGGACTTTGGACATGGGTCGGGCTCTGTTGATTCGTCATGATCTTCTGGAGTCCCCGGACGGTCGGCGTCTGGACGTCGCTGAAAGGCGCTTGGTCTCCATGGCGGAGCCGCACGTGCTGGCTGTCGAGACTCTCTTGACGCCGCTGGGCTGGAACGGAACAGTCACGGTGCGGAGCGGGGTCGATGTTGGCATCAGGAATGCGAACCTGCCGGAGCCGGCCATGGGAAGCCGCGTCCACTTGAGCGACAAGACGGCAGGAAGCCGTGGTGGCCCAAGCTGCGATCTTCTGGTCGAAGCCGAAACCAGCCAGAGCCAAATACGTGTAGCCGTTGCCTTCCATGCAGATGCTGCAGGCAATGCAGGGTCGCCTGGAAGGGTCAAGGCGTTCCACTTCCTCACTTTTGACGTTGCTTGCACTGATGGTGCGGCAACCGCCTTAACCAAGGTTGCCGCCGTCGTAACATCCCGGGATAAGCCCATATCGTCCGCGGGTTCGGCCGCTTCGGCCGTTCTTGCGAGGGCGGGCACAAACTTTGAAGCTCTGCTGAGTTCCCATGTGGCCGCGTGGAGGCGGATCCTTCGGCCGTTCCTCGTGGAACTCGACTCCTCCACCCAGGTCCAATTGGTCTTGAACCTTCATCTTTTCCACCTCCTGCAGACCCTGACGCATCACACGGCAGAGCTCGACGCCGGTGTTCCGGCCAGGGGACTGCACGGCGAGGGCTATCGGGGTCACGTCTTTTGGGACGAGCTCTTCGTCCTGCCCGTACTTACTGCCAGAACCCCCGAGGTGGCCCGGGCACTGATCGAATACCGATGGCGGCGGCTCCCGGAAGCAAGGCAGGCGGCGTCAAGGCTCGGTTTGCCCGGAGCAATGTTCCCGTGGCAAAGCGGCAGCGACGGCAGCGAAGAAACTCCGCATTGGCTCTACAACGCCAGGTCGGGGCGCTGGGTGCCGGACCATTCCAGGATGCAACGGCACGTGGGGCTCGCGGTTGCCTTCAACGTCTGGGAGTACTTTGAAGCCACTGGTGACAAGGCTTGGTTCCTGTACAAAGGAGCAGAACTCGTTGTGGAGGTGGCACGCTTCTTTGCTGCCATGGCGGCGTATGACCACCACGATCACCGTTTCCACCTGAAAGGCGTCGTAGGCCCGGATGAATACCACACCCGCCGTCCAGGGGAGCCTGATCCGGGCCTGGATGACAACGCCTACACCAACGTCATGGCGGCATGGACCTGCGAGCGCGCCGCAGAGATTCACGGGATGCTGAAGGGCCATGAGCTGGCTGATCTCACGGAGCGTTTGAGCATCACGGCTGACGAAGTGTCGTTGTGGAAGCGGGTGTCCCGGAGGATGTTTGTTCCGTTCCACGCCGATGGTGTCATCAGCCAGTTTCATGGGTACGACGCGCTGGAAGAACTTGACTGGGACAAGTACCGCCAGGTGTACGAGAACATCGAGCGGCTGGATCTCATCCTTGAAGCGGAGGGCGACGACGTCAACCGCTACAAACTCGCGAAGCAGGCCGACGTGTTGATGTTGCCGTATCTGCTGGGCCATGAGGGGCTCCGCGAGTTCATGGCGAAACTTGGTTACGCCTTGTCCAACGAGCAACTGGACCGGACTATTGAGTACTACCTGGCCAGGACGGCTCACGGTTCCACTCTGAGCCGCGTCGCCCACGCCTCTGTCCTGGCTTCCGTGGACCCGGATAGGGCATGGGATAGCTTTCGGGAGGCGTTGGACGCAGATCTCGATGACACCCAGCATGGGACAACCAAAGCGGGTATTCACCTGGGTGCCATGGCAGGTTCCATAGACGTCATTCAGAGGAGCTTTGCCGGGCTGAAGTTGGGGCGGGATGGTTTGTCTTTCACGCCGTGCATGCCCAGAGGACTGCGCGCAGTTGCCTTTCACGTGAAATACAGGGGGCATTTGCTGAAGGTCCAGCTCAAGGATGGGCGCATCCGGGTATCGTCCGCGCATGGCGATGCCGCTCCCGTTTCTCTTCGGATGGAAGGGCGGTCTGTCATGTTGGCACCCGGGGAGAGCAGGAGCTTCAGGCTGGATCCTGGCCAGGAGGCGCGCCGGTCATGAGGCGCTTGGGGATTCTCACAAGTGGTGGTGACTGCCCGGGTTTGAATGCTGTCATCCGAGGGGCAGTTCTCAGGGGGACCATCAGCCACGACTTCGAGTTCGTTGGATTCCGCGATGGGTGGAAAGGTGTCCTGGGTGACGATGTCATACCACTGCCCAGGTCTGCGGTGCGGGGGATTTCCGGTCTCGGGGGCACGATGCTGGGGACATCCCGGACGAATCCCCTGCGGGACGGTGAATCTGGGGCCGTGAGCCAATCACTTCGCAGGCATGGTGTGGACGGGTTGATAGCCATTGGGGGTGAGGGAACCCTTGCGGCGGCCCGGATCTTGTCAGAGCAGGGAGTCAACGTTGTTGGTGTACCAAAGACCATCGACAACGACTTGGGTGCTACGGATTACACGTTTGGATTCGACACTGCCGTCCAAACGGCTACCGAGGCAATCGATCGCCTGCGAACCACCGGGGAGTCCCATCATCGGTGCATGATTGCTGAGGTCATGGGAAGGAATGCAGGGTGGATCGCCTTGCATGCAGGGATGGCCTCGGGCGCCCACGCGATCCTGATACCCGAGCACAGGGTTTCCTTGGAGCAAATAGCCGTTTGGGTCAGTTCGGCCCATGAACGTGGCAGGGCCCCTTTGGTGGTTGTTGCAGAGGCTTTCGCGCCCACGGGACAGGAGGCACCGTATTCACCAAGGGGTCTTGATACCTTCGGCCGGCCGCGTCTCGGTGGCATCGGAATAATGTTGGAAGGGCTGGTGCAGGAGATGACCGGGATCGAAACCAGGGCCACCGTTCTGGGACACATCCAGCGCGGGGGCGCACCCACGGCTTTCGACAGGGTCCTCGCCACCCGCCTGGGTATGGCTGCGGTTGGTCTCGCTTCTGAAAGGAAATGGGGGACCATGGTCTCCCTGAGAGGCACCGACATCACGGACGTGCCCCTCGCGTCGGCTTTGGGGGATCTCAAGACCGTTCCGGAGGCACGCTTCAAGGAAGCGGAAGCCTTGTTCGGATAGCGGGGAGATTGGTCCGCCGTCATGGGGCATGCCTTCCAGCGTCCAAGGTCCTGCAACGGGACCGGGCAAGAAGCAACGGGACTTCCGGCCCTTACGACCCAACTCTGTCAGCGGGCATCCTGATGGAAGGCATAGGGGGACCGATGATGCCGTGATCAGCAAGTGCAGAAAGGGCGGACCCATGACTGGGATCTTTGAGCTTTTTACTGACGGCCAAGCCAACGTCAGGTTCCGGCTGGTGGACTCCGAAGGACGGGAACTCGCAGTCTCGTGCTCGTACGTAGACAAGGACTCCGCGGTGCGGGGCATCTCTCGTGTCCGTGAGTGCGCGGGGATGGGCTTGGTCCAAGACCATTGTTTGCCGATGTCGCCAGCCGACACGAAACCCGCAGGCAGCCGGGTTCCTGCGCATGGGCAGATGCGCAGGGTTGCCGAATGAAGATCGAACGCAGTTCTGGGAAATCGGAACCCGGACCTCAACGCCCATCTGAGACGGCCGAGCCAGGGTCGGGCAATCAGGGCAGTCAGCCGCAACGCCGACGGGTTCCTTCAATCCCACAGAATCCGCTGGTTCAGCAGTTGTTTCGGATGGGCAAACGCCGCGAGGACGCGGAAGCAAAACTCGAGAAACGGTTCGCGAAAAGAAAGAAAACCTGACGTCCAAGCCCGGTGACGGTGACCCGTCATGGAATCCTCAACACGGCGGCTCCAGTGATTCTGTCATTCGCGAGGTCGTCCAAGGCTTGATCGGCAGCGGCAAAGGGATATGCCGTGGTGGTGGGAATCAATGGCATGTCCGCTGCGAGGGAAAGCAATTCCGTTCCGTCAGCCCTCGTGTTGGCGGTGACGCTGCAGACTTGCTTCTCGTAGAAGAGCTCGTCCGCATAGTTCATCGAGGGGATGTCGGAGAGGTGGATGCCGGCCACCGCCAGAGTTCCGCCCCTGTCCAACGCCCTCATCGCGATAGGTACCAGTTCACCCACCGGTGCGAAGAGAATGGCTGAGTCCAGCTTCACCGGGGGAGCGTCGAATGCACCGCCGACGTATTCTGCACCCAGGCTTCGGGCCAAAACCTGCGCCTCCTCGGATCGTGTCATGACGAAGACCGACGCGCCTGAATGGATTGCGATTTGCGCGGTCAGGTGGGCTGAGCCTCCGAACCCGTAGATGCCCAAGCGGCCGCCGGGGGGAAGGGCAGCCCGTTTCAGGGCACGGTAGCCAATAATGCCGGAGCAAAGGAGCGGGGCCGCCTCCTCATCGCTGAAGTGGGGAGGAACGGCGTAGGCAAAGTCCTCCCTGACTGTCATCATTTCCGCGAAGCCGCCGTCACGGTCCCAGCCAGTGAAAACCGGTGTGCTGCACAGGTTCTCGGCGCCGCGCTGGCAATAGTGGCAAGCACCGCACGTGCCGCCGAGCCACGCGATGCCCACCCTGTCGCCGGTTTCAAACCTGCCAGTGCCGGGGCCTGATTCAACGACGATTCCCACAGCTTCATGACCTGGAACAATCCGGGAATGGCGCGGAGGTAGGTCACCTTCAGCCAGATGCAGGTCCGTGCGGCAGACCCCACACACATTGACCCGAACGAGTATTTCGCCCTTGTCAGGGTGCGGTACGCGTTTGGTCCCGTGCTCCAGCGGGTGAGTCGATGTGTTTCCTGTCCGTCCCACCCACCACGCCTTCATCGTGTTTGCCATGCAATGAGCGTGATGCAGATGTGATCCGGCAGCAAGAGCCAAAGGTCCTACAGGAACTGGGGTGGGTACGCCTGCTCATCCCTATCGAGGTCTGGACCGAAGATATCGGGCACTTGGGTCTCCGGACACTGTGACCTTCGGCCCTGTTCGATGCTGGCCAACCACGGCATTCTGACAGGAAGGAAAGTCACGAGCGCCAGGAGGAAAAAGAATGAGCAAGGACGGATCACCGGGGAAGATTATTGTGGGGGTGGATGGTTCGGAGCCGTCCATCGAGGCGCTCCGCGAAGCCCAACGTTTGGCAGTCCCCTTGGGGGCAGCAGTCGAGGCGATGGCCTACTGGGATTTTCCGCCGGTCTATGAGGGCTATCTCGCCGTGGGGATCACGGGATTTGAGGAGGCAGCCGGGCAAGTCCTCAAGGAGTCAGTCGAAAAGGCGTTCGGCATTGACGTGCCGGACAACGTCACTTCGCACCTGGAACAGGGCCATCCCCGGCAAGGACTGATCAAAGCAAGCCGCGGGGCTGAGATGGTGGTCGTGGGCAGGCGCGGCCATGGCGGATTCGGCGGCCTACTGATGGGATCGGTCAGTTCGGCCTGCGTCGCCCACGCACATTGCCCCGTTCTTGTAGTGCACACCCCCGAAAAGGAAGCATGAAATGAGTGTGCCCAGCCAAGAACCTGTACGCATCGATGGTGCCCGTCACGTCAGCGAAGACCTTAGTGAGGTGCAGTGCTGGGAGAAGCTGCATTCGCACGACACTGGGCGGATAGGTTTCGTCCACCACGGCAGGGTGATGATCTTGCCTGTCAACTATCTGGTTCACGATCACGCCATTTACTTCCGCACTTCGCTGGAAGGGCTGATTGGTGGGCCGGCGGCCCGGATGCAGACATCTTTCCAAATCGACGATGCCAGGACTGATCGAAGCGAAGGATGGTCGGTGTTGGTCAGCGGGTCCTCAACCCATGTTGTTGACCGGGAGTTACTCACGCGCCTTTGGGGCCACATGACGGCAGAACCATGGGCCGGTGGGGACCGAGGCCTCTTCATCTGTATCCAGCCCACCATCATGACAGGGAAGCACGTTTATCTCGCCTAGCTGTGACGCGAAAGTGGGGGGGGGGGCCCGGGGGCCCGCCCCCCCCCCCCCCCGGCCGGGTGGCAGACGTTGGGCGGCCAGCAAAAATCACCACTTGACGGGTGACGTGGGTCACTGTATGTTTACGTAAACCTCTTCTATGT
>NZ_JAJOHP010000003.1:0-151933 GCF_021109375.1 Arthrobacter sp. AK01 | reverse complement strand
GCCCACACCACTACGAACACCCAGCCCGCCCCACTGACACCCCTGGAAAACGCGATGTCCCGCCAGGCACGCCTCCACGACGAACACTTGGCGGTCTGAGATGGAACGTGTCGCTTTCCTGATCGAGGACACCGGGGAACACCTTGGCTGCCTGCTCAACCCTGAAACCGTGGTGATGCAGCGGTCGGCCGGTGTCGAGGCACGAAGGAGTGCGGGCGGCAAACTGAGCGGCAGCGGGTTGGCGGACGACCCCCTGCTCTTCACCGGTGGCGGACACACGGAGCTGCGGCTGGATCTGTTGTTTGACGTCGACCTCGCGCCGGCGTCGCTGCATGTCCAGGACGTTCGGCAGATGACCCGCCCCATTTGGGCGCTCGCGGAGAACAGCGCCGAAGTCGAAAGGCAGCGCAGGCCGCCGTCGGTCCGGTTTGTGTGGGGCCGCGCCTGGAACGTGCCGGGCATCGTGACGGAGGTGGCGGAGCGTTTCGACCGGTTCGCACCCGACGGATCACCCCTCAGGTCCTGGATGCGCATGGTCTTCGTCAGGGTGGGGCAGGCAGCTGATGAGGAAGGCGGCGAGAACTACGAACTCGCCCGGCGCCTTCCCGCCGTCGACCTGACAGCGCCTCCCGTGGACACGCTCCCCGTCACCGGTGACGGCAGCACGGACCGGGATGCCTTAATGCCCGACGGCGGCGAACTGCTTCCCGAGGTACCCCCGGCTGAGCTGGGGCGACTGTCCGTGGAAGCGTTCGGCACGCCCCTGCTCTGGAAGCTGCTCCTGGAGTACAACAACATTGACGATCCCGCACATTTCACCGGCCCACTCGCCGTTCCGCCCATGGGTGATACACCATGAGGCAACTGCAAGGCCTCCCCGAACTCATCGTCACCCTCGGCCGGCGCAGGCTCAGCACTGCCGAAACCGCCGCGATAGTTTCCGTCCAGGTGCTCAGCTCACTCGCACGCCCGGCCCAGTGCCTCATCAGTTGGCGTCCCGGCCCCGGCCGGACGGCCGCGGCCAGGGGAGGCGTGGATCCGGCACCGGGAGATGCCCTCAGGGTAGAGCTCGGCGGCCAGCGGACACCGCTTTTCGTGGGCGAGGTGACAGTCGTGGAGTACAGCTACGGCGCAGACCTCGGCCAGGAAATCCGGATCAGGGCCTACGACGCACTGCATCGCCTGAGGAAGCGCCAATTCACCCGGCTCCACGACGACGTGGATCTCGCAGGATTAGCAAGGAAACTCTGCGAAGGCACCGGCCTGGACGTGGTGGGCGGCGGTGATCGGCTCGGCCAGGTCTACCAGTGCGCGCGGACGGACCTCAGCCTCCTCGTGGAACAAAGCGCCCGCGTGGGCGCCTACCCCGTGGTGCACGACGGTGCCCTCAGGCTCACAGGACTCGACGGCGAAGGCGAACCTTTGGAGCTGACCCTCGGTGCCACGCTTCATTCCGCCGACATCGAACTCAGCCAAGAGCCGGCCTATGCAGGAGCCAGGACCAACGGGTGGCGCAGCGACGACGCTTCCATCCACCAAGCCGACACCACAAGCAGCGACGCCAAAGCCCAGGTCACGGCCGATCCGGCGCTGGCAAGTGTAGGGGCGGGCGGCGACCTCAGGCGGGACAACGAAGTCCTCGACTCAGGGGCGCTCGCCGACGCTCTGGCCAAGGCCGAGCTGGACACCAAGACCGCAGGCCAGGTCACGGCCGTCTTTGTCGCCGAAGGCAACCCACGGCTGAGGGCAGGCGGCCGGGTAAGGATCAAGGGAGTGGCGCCGAGCATTGAGGGAACGTACCTGATCGCGAGCGCCTCGCACCGCTTGGACGGAACCGGCTACGAAACCACCCTGACCACCCGGCCCCCGGGTTCCGTACCGGAACGTCGCCCGGACGTTTTTACCCTGGGGACCATCGTGGATGTGGATGATCCCGAGTCACGGGGCCGTGCCCGGGTCAGGCTCCCCGCCTATCCCGACCTCGAAAGCAACTGGGCCCCTGTGCTGACCGCGGGAGCAGGTCCGGGCAAGGGACTCGTTGTCCCGCCGGCTCCCGGGGACAACGTCCTGGTCCTCCTCCCCGCCACAGATCCTGCTCAGGCCATCATCCTTGGCGGCCTCTATGGCAGCGAGCAGCCGCCGGACAGCCGGATCGGCACCGAGAGGGAGAGCCGTTACACCTTCCGCAGCGCGGACGGTCAACAGATCATGCTCGACGGCGGTGCCCACACCATCAGCTTCACGGACGGTCACGGCTCCTCCGTAGAGCTGGGACCGGACAAACTCAGGATCACGGCGGCCACGGACCTGGTGCTCGAGGCCCCGGGCAAGGCCATGAAGATCCGCGCCAAATCCGTCGACTTCGAGGAGGCCTAGGTATGAGGATCCTCGTCAAGGAAGCCATCCTGCGCTGCGGGCACGACGGCAAGGTGGAGAACGTGCCGTCCCAGGAGTGGGTCCGGGTCAAGGATTCCCCCATTCTGGTGGACAGTGATCCCCAGGGCAGGGACATCAGCATGTGCCCGCATATCGGTATCAACATCAAGCCGTGCAACAAGACCTTGCCTGTGACCAGGGGTTATTCGACGTTCATCTCGATTGGCGGCAAGGCGGTCTGCCTGGACACGGTGGAGGGCTTCACCGACGGAACTCCCCCGGGTGCGGTCAAGTACAACGTCCGCAGGCCCGGGCAAACGCTGGTGGGAGCCACTTCATGAAAAGGCACCAGCCATGAGCGCCCCACGGTATAAGTCGGTGGCCTTCATCCACCCGGATTTCGACGCCACCGCCGGCATTCCCGGGCTCAGGCTCACGGCGTCGGGCATGCTGGCTACCGTCACGGACGCGGCGTCGGTGAGGCAAGCCCTGCTCCTCCTGTTGAGCACCCGGCCCGGCGAGCGCGTGAACCGTCCAACGTACGGGTGTCATCTGTTCCGCTTGGCCTTCGCGCCGGCCGACGACACCACGGCCGGCCTCGCCATCCACTATGTGGCAAGGGCGGTAGAGCAGTGGGAGCGCCGCATCACGGTCCTTTCCCTGGATGCCTCGAGGTCGCCGGAGGAGCCTGAAGTACTTGAGGTCAGGCTGAAATACCGTGTGCGGGCCACCCAGCTTGAGGACCAGATCACGATCGCCCTGCCTGTGGAATCCGGAGGTGCAACATGAGTATCCCCGTGCCCAACCTGGACGACCGCAGTTTCGCGGATCTGGTGGCCGGTGCCCGCGAGCGCATCCAGCAGATCGCCCCGGAATGGACCGATCTCTCCGTCCACGACCCCGGCATCACCATCGTGGAGGCCTTCGCCTACCTCACGGACACGCTGATGTACCGGCTCAACCGCGTGCCGGAGAAGCTTTACGCCGTGTACCTGAACCTGCTGGGCACGTCCCTTTATCCGCCCAGCACGGCCGAGACAATGCTGGAGTTCAGCCGCGCCTCTTCCACAGGTCCAGCAACAGAGCAGGAAATCCATATCCCGCGCGGCACCCAGGTCAGCTGCCCACCCGGCGTCCCGGGTTCACCGCAGCCTGTATTTACGACGACGGCGGCAGCCACGTTGGCGCCCGGCAAGACAACCGTCCTGGTCCCTGCAGCCGATGTCGCCTTATACGACGCCATCCCTATCGGTACGGGAACTGGCAGACCCGGCCAGGGCCTGGTGATCCCCAACGCTCCGATCGTCTCAGGCGCCGGTCTGGCAATCGCCGTCGAGGTTCCGGCAGGGACGAGGCTCAGCAGCGGCGAGGCGGTGCTGGTGGACGGGAAGACATTCAGGTACTGCCAGGAGGTGGAGGCGTTCGCCGACGCGAGGCCCGGGGAGATGCCGGTGCGGATAGACCGGAGTGCCGGCGTCGCCATGTTCGCGTGGTGGGACGAGGAGTCCACAGGGCGGACAGGCCAAAACCAGGTACCTGCCCCGGGCGCCCAAGTGCGTGCCTGGTATCGCAGCGGCGGGGGCGCTGGCGGGAACGTCGGCGCCGGCCAGCTCACAGTGTTGCGCTCCCCTGTTCCGGGCGCCAAGGTCACCAATCCGGAACCGGCCACCGGCGGCCGCGATGGCGAATCCTTGGAGAACGCGCTGAGGCGTGCCCCGCAGGATTTCCATGCCCGCGACCGGGCTGTCACCGTCCGCGACTACGAGGTCCTGGCCCTGCGGCACGGCGGTGTGGGGCGTGCGCGCGCCTTCACTCGAAAGGAGCTGTGGGCGTTCGCCCGACCCGGCGAAGTGGAAGTCGTGCTGGTGCCGTTCGTCCCGGGAAGTGGGGCAGCGGGAAGCGGGGCAGCGGGCAGCCGGACAGCGGCACAAAAGCCCCTCAGGGCTGCCGAACTCGTCGCCCATGCCCGCGACGAAGTACGGCTGGAGGTGGAACAGTACCTCCGCAGGCGCTCCACGGTCGGCGCCGAACCCGTGGTGCGCTGGGGGCTCTACAAGCAGGTGCTGGTGGACGCGAGGGTCGTTGTCCGGCCTGACGAAGATGCCGAGGCCGTCAAGGCCCGGATCGTAGGCCGCCTCTCTGAAGGAATCAGCCCGTTGAGCCCGGATCCTTCAAGCTACGGGTCGGGGTTCGGCAAGCCCTTGCGCGTTTCCAACCTGTACCGGGCCATGGAGGAAGCCGAGCCCGGGGTGCAGTACGTGGACCGGGTGACGCTGGAAGTGGACAAGGTTCCGGACACCGATGCCATAGCACTGGTGCAGGCCGAAGGCCAGGACAACACATGGTTCGTGGCCCAGGGCAGCACGCTGTTCCGCACCACGAACGCCGCCGACGGCTGGGAAGCCTGCGCAGAGTTCGGGGACACAGCCGACACAGAGGAAACAGTCCGCTCCATCGCGCCGTTCCGTTCGCCCGCGCCGGGTCGTCTCGGTCCCGAGAAGCACCCTGGAATGGTGGCCGTCAGCACCGTCACGGCCACGGGCTCCCGTGTTTATATCAGCGATGACCTCGGCGAATCCTGGCGCAGGGCAGCAGAGCTGGGTTTCGTCGTCGCCGATTTGTGCTGGGTGGATCGGCAAGGCGAGCCGCTGTTGCTGCTGGCCGGCGAGCGGGGTCTCTATGAACTTCCCGTGAGCCCGGGTTCCATTCCGGTGCAAAACGTGGTGGACACGAGCCAGCCAGACCGCGGTTTCTACGCCGTCGACGCCCTGGTGGATGTGCGCGGCAGGACCGGAGTGGTGGTGGCCGCCGAGGCCTCCGCCGGTGTGTGGCTCTCCCCCGACGCCGGAACGGCCGGAACGTTCAAGCAGGTGAAGGCGGCCGGCGAGGACATCCGCTGCATGACAGTCCAGTACGACGGCGGCGCGAGCTATGTGTGGCTCGGCCGCGCAGTGCCGGAGGGCACCGGGACGGGATGCCTGCGGCTGAAGATCGACGAACTGGGCCGAACGGATTTTGACGAATCGTTCATGGACTCCTGGGAGCAGTTCAGCGGCGGGTGGACCGGTGGCAGCTGTTGGGGCGTGCACGTGATGGGCAAGGCCGCCTATGCCGCGACGCAAAGCGGCGGCGTCCTGCGGTTGCAACTTGGTCAGGCGTCGGCGCAATGGAGTGTGCCTGATGTGAACTGCAAGCTGCCGTTGCGGGACCGGACCCGGTTTGAGCCGGTCCGCTCAGTGTCGGGCGCTGTTCTGGACGGCGGCCAGGTCTTGGTGCTGGCCGCCGGGCCCAAAGGTGTCTACAGAAGCAAGGACGACGCCGTCACCTGGGAAAGCTGCACGCGGCGGGTGGTGGATGATCTGGTGACGCTGCCGGATACGTGGCTGTTCTGCTCCGGCGACCACAGGATCGAGGTGGTCCACGGACATGGCTAGCACCTCCGACGTCCAGGCATCAAAGCTCCTCAAAGTCCTCCCCGAAGTGTTCCAGGTAGCCGCCGATACCAGCGCCCCCATGCAGGCACTTCTTGCCGTGGCAGAGGACATGCACCAGCCCGTCCGGCAGGTCTTGGACCGGCTCCATACCGTTCCGGATCCTGGGCGGGCACCGGCGTCGTTGATTCCGTTCCTGTCGCGCTGGGTGGACCTTGACTGGTTGACGCTCCCCGGGGCAGAAGGTGCCGCTGGGGGTTCCGGCGCGGTTCCCATCACACGCCAGCGGGACCTGATCGCCGCCGCAGCGCAGCTCTCCTCGCGGCGGGGAACCGTCGACGGGCTCACCCGGTTCCTGCACCTTGCCACGGGAGTGGCTGGTTTCGACGTCGAATCCGTCCCGGGCGCGTTCCACATCAAGGTGCTGGTCCCCGCGGACGCAGCCGGGCAGCTGGAACTGATCGGGAGGATCGTCAAAGGCGTGAAACCGGCGCACATAACCGACGAGATCGAGGTGCGGACCGGTGAATAAGGAGAACCGGACACCCATCATGGTGGTGATCGCTTGTGGCGTGGTGGCGGTCCTGGTGCTGGTGTTCGGTGTCAGCTGTGGCGGAGGCAACGATGACGCCGCCGCAGATTGGCAGGGCGGATTCTCCGGTACAGCGGTGGCAGCGAAGCTCACTGCGGCGGACTTGTCGGTGCAGAGCGGCTCGTGTTCGGCGTCCGATACGCAGCTGGTGGTAACAGGCGCCTGCGTGTTCGAGGTGAAGGAATTCGGCGGAGGCTGGTTCTCCTTCGGACCGCCTACCAAGCGGGCCAGGCTGGCGCCCCAACAGCTGGTGAGGGTCTCATTGTTCATCCAAGGCACCCGTGCCGAGCAGGACTCCGGCCCGGGCAAGACAGTGGACGTGACCTTCGGGACCTCCGGTGGACAGCTGGGAATCGCTTGCCTGGCCATAGGGGCCTGCGTACTGCAACTCCAGGAAGCCGGAGGCTGAGATGAACCTTTGCACGCCGAATCCATCAACCGCCATCCCAGGAGTTGTTGTGCCATGACTACCATCACCATGACGTTGAGCTCCCCGGACGTTGTCCTCAAGGATGGCAAGGGATCGCTGACTGCGTCCGTCACCAACGGCTCCGCCGAAGCCGAGCGGGTAGTGCTCGGCGCGTTCCCCGGGCAGGTGACCAATCCGCCGTCGACAACGTACGCCACCATCCCCAACCCGCTGCGGACCATCGCAGCCGGGGCCACGGAGCAGTACGTGGTCAGTTTCGACACCGCCGGCGCTGCAGCGGGGAGCTACCCCGTGAAGCTGATTGCGTACTCCGCCGACGACGCCCCGGAGGACTACGCGGACCAGGCGCATGTCGTCACGTTGAGCGTTCCCGCTGCGGAGGCACCCAAACCACCGGCGCCCTTCCCATGGTTGTGGGTGATCATCGGCGGCGTGGTGCTGCTGGCCGTCGTAGGCCTGATCCTGTTCTTCATCTTCAAGGACGCCAACGTTCCCGATGTGAAAACCAAGCCGCAGGCCGAAGCGGTGAAGATCATCACCGATGCGGGCTTCACAGCCACCACTTCGCAGACTGAGAGCACTGAGGCGGAGGGAACGGTGGTGAACCAGACCCCGGCCGGCGGCGAGAAAGTGGGCCGCGGCAGCACGGTGAACCTGGAAATCGCGGCGCCGGTAAGGGCCACCGTGCCGGACGTGCTGGGGCAGCGCATCGAGGATGCGCGGGCGGCTTTCCAGGCCGCCAAGCTGCAACTGGACTTCACGCAAGGATCCCAGTGTTTCTCGTCCGCCTTTGAGCCGCTCTTCAGGCCCTGCATCGTGGTGGGCGTGAACCCTGACGTCGGCAGCAAGGTCAACCAGAACGCGTTGGTCCTGGTGCGGACGGAGCCACGGCTGAGCCCCATCTTCGATCCACTGCCAAACATCTGCATGACCAATCCGCAGGCCTGTGTGCTGAGGCTGCAACGGTGAGACGGTTTTGCCTGCTGGGGCCGACGCTATGAAAAGATCAACCATGCGTCCGATGCAGCACTCCAGCAAACTCCAGAACGTCCGCTATGAACTCCGCGGTCCCATCCTCCAGGCTGCCAAGGCCATGGAGGCTGAGGGACACCGCATCCTCAAGATGAACCTTGGGGACACCGCGCCGTTCGGTTTGGAGGCGCCGGAGTCTGTTGTGGTGGACATGATCCACCACCTCCGCGGCGCGCAGGGCTACAGCGATTCGAAAGGCATCTTCTCCGCCCGCACCGCCATCTCGCAGTACTACCAAACCCGCGGGCTGATGACCATCGGCGTCGAAGACGTCTTTATTGGCAACGGCGTCAGCGAGCTCATTTCCATGACCCTGCAGGCGTTCATGGAAAACGGCGACGAGATCCTCATCCCTGCCCCGGACTACCCGCTCTGGACTGCTGCCGTGACGCTCACCGGTGGCCAGGCAGTGCACTACCTCTGTGATGAAGACGAGAACTGGTGGCCGAATATGGCCGACGTCGAAGCGAAGATCACCCCGCGCACGCGTGGGATTGTCATCATCAACCCGAACAACCCCACGGGCGCCGTGTATCCGCGGCATATCCTGGAGCAGTTCGCAGCCCTTGCCCGGAAACACGACCTTGTCCTGTTCTCCGATGAGATCTACGAAAAGATCCGCTACGTCGATGCTCCCCATATCCACACCGCCGCCGTGGCAGAGGACGTGTGCGTCCTGACATTCAGCGGGCTGTCCAAGGCGTACCGCATGCCCGGCTACCGGGCTGGCTGGGTTGCCGTCACCGGGCCGTTGACAGCGACGGCGGCCTACCGTGAGTCCTTGGAACTACTGGCTTCACTACGGTTATGCGCCAACGTCCCGGCGCAGCACGCCATCCAAACCTGCCTTGGCGGGTATCAAAGCATCGAAGCCCTCATCCGTCCCGGTGGGCGGCTTCGCGAGCAACGGGATCTCGCCTGGAAATTGTTAACGGCGATCCCGGGCGTCAGCTGCGTTCCGGCTGCCGGCGCCATGTACCTCTTTCCCCGCCTTGACCCGGAGATCTACCCCATCGAGAGCGACGAGAAGTTCGTGCTGCAGCTCCTCCAGGAGCAGAAGATCCTGGTCTCGCACGGCACGGCCTTCAACTGGCCAACGCCCGACCATTTCCGTTTCGTGATCCTGCCCGACGTGGGAGACATCGAGGAAGCGGTGCGCCGCATCTCCACCTACCTCGCCGCGTACCGGAACCGGCCCACGGACGAGCCCAACTGAGTCGCAGCACATGCCGTTTTGAGCGCTCACAACGCCCTGATCTGCGACCTACTTGGGTGGGGCCGGTCGAAAGTGTCACACTTCCCGCGTCGGATCCGACATCCCTGATGTAAGACTCCATCGCTGAAGGGAAACATCATGCCCCGCATCAACATCGGCCGCAGCAACAAACTCGGCTACGCCGCCGTCATCGGGCTGGAAGGCTACGCCCGCAAGTCAGTCGACCCGGATCTGTATGAACTGATCAAGCTCCGCGCCTCCATCCTGAACGGCTGCGGTTTCTGCGTGGACATGCACGCCACGGACGGCGGCAAGCGCGGAATTCCGGCCCGCAAACTGCATGCCGTCGCAGCGTGGCAGCATTCGAAAGTGTTCTTCGATGCCCGCGAGCAAGCGGTACTGGCCCTCACGGACGCCGTGACTCAGCTCGGCCCTGAGACGGTCACCGACGAAATCTGGAACGCGGCGGCCACCCATTTCGACGACGGCCAGATGGGCGGCCTCATTCTGGCCATCTCCACCATCAACGTCTGGAACCGGATTGCCATCAGCACCCAGATGGAGCCGCCGTTGGATGAGAAGAACCCACTGGTCTGAGCGGTAGCGTTGGCAGCATGACTCTTGGGGTGTCGGCCACTGCGGCGTGGCAGAGCGAACGGAACCGGCTGCTGGGGATCGCGTACCGGATGCTGGGCGACTTCGGCCATGCCGAGGACGTCGTCTCTGAGGTTGCGATCGACGCCGTACGGCAGGAGCGGAAAGCGGAGTCCCGGGTGGATTCCTGGCCCGCGTGGCTGACCACCGTGTGCGTCCGGCGATCCGTGGATCGCGTCCGCCAACTCGCCGCAGTGAGGGAAGACTACATTGGCCCATGGCTGCCCGAGCCGCTGGATATGGCCACACTCCCAGAGGAAGCGGTGGCCAACCGCGAGCTCTTGTCATTGACCTTGCTGCACCTCGCCGAGCAATTGGCCCCGGAGGCGCGGGCAGCTTTGGTGCTGCACCGCGCCTTCGGGATGTCCGCCCCGGAAATCGCGAAAATCCTGGAGAAAACACCCGCCGCTGTGCGGCAGATGATTTCCCGCGCCGAACGCCGTCTGGACATCGACCCGGAAGCCCCCGCTCCCCGGGCGAAGGACCGGGCAGCGTTGGACAAACTGGTACACGCCATTGAACAGGGCGAACTGGAGACCGTGGTCGCCATGCTTGATCGGGACGCTATCCTATGGGCCGACGGCGGCGGCAAGGTAAAGAGCGCCATGAACCCGCTGTTCGGGGCGGCAAGGATCTCACGCTTCTTTGCGGGCATTTTCGGCAAAGCGGTGGTTTTCGATCCCGTGCGGCCGGTCCGGGCCGAAATCGTCGAGGTGAACGGCGAAGCGGCCCTGGTGCTCAGGCATCACGGCCGTGCAGACATCGTGACGATCAATTGCGGACCGGACGGGACCATCCGGGAGCTGCGCCAGCTTTCCAACCCGGACAAGCTGACGCGGCTTTCGCTTGTTCGTTAGTTCCTAGTCCCCCGCAGAGCCACTCACGCGAAGGGCGTTGATGATCGCCGGGATGGAGGCGATCAACATGATCACTGCCCACACCAGCGCCACCACCACGGTGATCAGGGCCCAGAATTGATCCCCGATGGACACCAGCGGTCCAGGCAAGAAACCGTGAATGACGCCCAGAATGATCTGGAGCAGCACGGACACCGCCAGGAGCACCACCAAGCCCGTGACCTTGAGGAACTTCGGCTGGCTGAGGATCAGCAGCACGGCGAATACGATCTTGAGCAGCAACAGCAGGCCCAGAATGGCCGCGGCCTGGCCCTTGGGAAAGCTCCCCCACAGGGCCAGGTACGCGATGGTTCCAAACGGAGCTGCCACGAAGAGCCCGATCATGAGGAACAGTTTCGCCAACGCCAGCATCGCCGTGATGAATGCAGCGATAACCCACAGCAGCGTCACGATCAGGGTGGCAAGGCCCTGAACACGCCCATAGGTCCGAAGGTCCATGATCAGGCTGAGCCCCAGCATCACCACCGTGAACAGCACAAGCCCATCCAGGAATGCCAGAAAACCAATCCCGGCACCCGGTGGATCAGAGTCCGCGCGCTGTGTCTTGAGGAAGACTTCCAGCGGAACGCCCAGTTTGTTGGCGTCGGCGGCGGAGACGGGCTCGACGGCGGCCTGGCCCAGCAGGAGCGACATGCCCACCTCGGCCAGGACTACTACGGCGAAGACAACCAGTGCCGCGTAGAAGAAGGGACGGCGCAGGGCATCCGGGTCAGGCCCGCTGCGGAACCCCTCGCGAATTGACCACGCTGCGGCCATGGGTCAATTGTGGCACTGGGGGTTTCAAATACAAGGTTCGTCCCGATCCGGGGGTGTCCGGCTGCAACCACCACGGGTTGATCCCCGGTTGTGGTGGCGGGAATGAGGGTCAGGATGCCACGGCCGACCGGCGCCGAAGCCGCGCTACCAGCGTGGCGGCGAGTAACGCCGTCGTGATTTCCAGTCCGATGACCAGCAACAGTCCGGCGGCGCCGGATGAAGCAACAGCGTTCGACGCCGGTCCCCCGCCGTGCGCGTGGCCGGAACCGCCTGCTCCCAGCAGCAGGACAGCATGCAGTCCCACCATTGCCAGGGCTGAAATGGTCACTTGATGCAGCGCGCCGACCCGGCTGTGGCGCCAGATGTGAACAGTGCACGGGATGCACACGGCGGCCAGGCCGATCATGAGGATGCCCAGCCAGGCGTCGTGGTGTCCCGAGGCCGCGAGCCAGAGATGGACCAGGCACGAAACGGCTGTCAGCGCTGCGCAGAGGCGGGGATGGAGGACGGGCCCGCGTGAACGGACCCGTCCTGCGACGATTGTCATGTCTAGTGGCAGTGCCCGGAGGCTTCGCCGTGCGCGTCATCGGCTGCTTCACCGGAGGCAACGGGCCCACTGTGGCAGCTCGATCCCGACGAGTTGGCCGGCACGTCCAGGACGGGGCTGCGGTCGAAGAAGCCCTCGGGACGCAGCTTGAAGCCAACTGTGTCCACCGGCATGATGGGCCAGTCTTCCACGCGCGGGAAGTGTGTGAGGCCGAAAGTGTGCCACACGACAATGTCCTGGCCGTCGATGTCGCGGTCCTGGGCAATGTACGCGGGCAGGCCTCCTCCTCCGGAGTGCTGGTTGACGAAGTCGCCGGTGGGGTAGCGTTCCTCGTCGGAGTAACGGGTGACCCACACGTCCTTGGTGGCGAAGGCTGCCCGCTTCGCAATGGAGGAACCCGGGTCTGCCAGCAATGTGGGCTGGTTTTCTGCGTGGAGCTTGTAGCCGACCGGTTCGCCGAGCCGGTTGCGGGACTCCGGGTTGGAGATGATCCAGGTCCGGCCCGCCCGGGCATCGGCTTCACGGACGCCGTCGGACTCCTTGGCCAGGAGCGTGCGCTTGCGGGAGAACGCGTTGCCACGTTCGTTGCCTTCGCCCATGGCCTGGCGCACCACGTCTTCTTCCTCCACGCGGTTGGCGAAGCCATCAATAGCCATATCCAGGCGGGCGCTGAAGAGGTGCTGGTGGAACGGGGCTCCGAGGCCGGGGGCGAGCTGGGAGATGTTGTCCGAGCCGCCTTCGGGGAAGGCACTGGTGAAGACGACGCCGGTGGCCTTGGCTTCGAACTCGATGGTGCCGTCCAGGTAGAGGTACCAGTAGAAGCCGTAGTCGTAGTTGCCAATGGTGGTGAAGAAGGAGATCACCAAGCGGCGGTTGCGGCGGGTGTAGTTGATGCCGCTCCAGAGGTCGGAGTGCTTGGAGAGGATGCCCCAGTCTTCCTCGTGCATGCAGATGCCGTTGCGGATTTCGCGGGGGTTGCCGAAAGCGTCGCTGATGACCGGGCTGAGGTAGGTGATGTCACCCAGGCAGTCACAGCCCAGTTCCAGGGAGTTGGCGTACTGGCCCACGAGGTATTCGCCGGTGTCGAAGTAGTTCTGCCAGGACCGGATGGGCGAGGGATCGCCGTACGGCACCACCATTTCTGCGATGGAGGCACGGTTGATGATGGGCCGCTTCGTGTCGCCATCCTGGAAGGCAAGGTTGTGGAGGACAACTCCTTCGCGGACATCGAAGCCGACATCCACGCTCCACTTTTCCCACTCCACGTGGTTGTTGCCGGTGACGGTGAAACTCGGTCCCTCCGGCTGGGTGATGCTGATGGGCTTCTGGGTGGTGCGGAGTGGGCCGGTGAGTTCCGGATCGGTGTAGTTTCCGTGTTCCGCCGGGATCGGCATCACGCCAAGGTCAATGACCTGGGTGACTTCCTTGTTCACCACGTCCACGTAGGCCACCAGTCCGTCCACGGGGTGGGCCCAGGCGCTGTCCTCCGGGAAGTCCTGCACAAAGGCCAGACCACGGAGGATGCGGCGGCCGCGTTCTTCTTCATATTCAAAGTAGCCGGCGGACAGCGGAGCAACGCGCACTTTTTCCACCTCCAGGTCCCGGGCCGCAAGGGCAGCCAGCCAGCGCTCATCCGTGGCCAGGAGCGACTCGACTACCTCGAATTCCTCTTCCAGCACAGGGAGTTCGCCGGATACTTTGGTGTCCAGTTCCCTTGCCGAAAGGACCTCGCTGCGGGTGACGGAGACCAGGACGTCGGTGGGAGCACCACCGGAAATGTCGTGGAGGAAGACCCGGAAGCGGCGGTCCAGCTCCGTGGCGCTGCGGGAGGGATCCACCAGGCCAAGGTAGGCGATCCGCTTCTCCGTGCCCAGATGTCCGGCGGCCTGCAGGATTCCCTGCACCAGGGAGATTTCGGCGCCCGTTGCCAGGCTGTACTGCGTTTCCTCGATGGCGACTGTCTCAGTTGCTGTGGGCGTCATGGCTGCCTCTTGTCCGGGACCTATGATGGTCAGGATTTATTTTCTATAGGTGTAGAGAATAACCAAAACGTAAGATGGGTCACAAGACCTGTCCACCATTTATTTTTCCGGGAGCCCACACAGTGCCAAAGATTGTGGACCACGATCAACGACGCCTCGAACTGGTGGACGCAACCTGGCGGATCATCGCGAGGCTGGGCATGGAAGGCGCCACCATGCGGGAAATCGCCGAAGAAGCCGGCTTCGCCAACGGTGCGCTAAAACCATACTTCCCCACCAAGGACCTACTGCTGACCTCGGCCTTCGGGCACGTGTTCAACCGCACCAACCAGCGCATCGCCACCATGACGGAAGGACTCTCAGGAGTCGCAGCGCTCCGGGCCTTCTGCACCGAAGTCCTGCCGCTGGATGAGGAACGCGTCAACGAAGCCCGCCTCGTCATCCCGTTCTGGCAGAAGGCACTCAACGACGCCCATATGGCAGCCCTCCACAGCGAGTCCATGAACCAGTGGCACACCACCATCACCGCGCATACGGCAGCAGCCCGGGCGGCCGGCGAGATCGCCACCCCCATTGGGGACGCCGCCGTCGCCGATCACCTGCTCAACATGATGCTCGGCGCGCAGATCGTGGCGGCACTGTCCCCAGCGGAACACTTTTCGCAGGACTTGGCAGGGCAGTTGGATAACTACCTGGCCCTGCTGGTGGCTTAGACAGCGAGTAGCGACCCGTGCTTACTGTCAGCATTGGCTCGATTTACCGTTTACAGATTGGTAGCGGAATCGCTAGGAATCTGTAATCTCTACAGGAATGACCAATTACATATTCATAGCGATACCGATATGATTATGAAATGGCCTTGAGTATCCCCGAGTTGGCGAAGCGCCTCAACGTCAACGAGAGCCGAGCGCGGCAGCTCGTCCAGTCCGGACGTATACGCGGTCAACGAGTCGGTGGACGCTGGATCGTTGAGGAAGCCGACGCCGCCCAGTACCGGCCGGGTAAGCCCGCCGGCCGGCCATTGTCCGAACGCAGCGCATGGCAACTCATGTCCTGTTTCTGGGACGACAGCCCCCGGCACTCCCTCCTTGAACACCTGGCCCCCTCGCCGGTCGAGAAACATCGCCTAAAAGAACGCATCAGCCGGCTGCAGGACTCCCCCGACTTGCCAGAGCTTCTCGCTTGGCTGGCCAATCGCGCCGAAAAGTTCGAGTTCTCTTCCAGCCCGTCCGACATCGCCGAACTTCGGGAGGACAAACGAATCCACCTCTCGGGAGTCTCTCACCCGCGCTCTGGGCTGCTGGCGAACTCAGAGGTTGAAGCCTACGTGCAACGCGATGACCTCAGAGACGTCGTCAAGGACTGGTTCCTAGTCGAGCCCCATCCTGGGAAGAGACCAAATGTCATCCTCCGCGCCGCCGAGCGAGTCCCCAGCGAACTTCCCCCACTAGTGGTGGCGGCAGACTTGGCCGAACGGCCCGGTGTCCGCGAACAGCAGGCAGCACGCGAAATCCTCAGGGGTATCCATGCCCATTGAACTTCCCGCAATGCTCACCGAACAGCAGGAAGCCTGGCAAGCTGTCTTCGAAATCCATAACGCGATGCCGCAGGGGTGGGTGCTGGTCGGCGGACAAGCCGTCTTCCTCCACGCTATCGAGCGTGGCGCCCCGTACGTGCGCCCCACCAAGGACGCCGATATGGCGCTGGACATCCGGGCATACCCGACCATGCTGCACGATTTCACTGAGCTCCTCGTGAAGCTCGGCTTCGAATCCGCCGGAGAATCCCTCGAGGGCTACCAGCATCGATGGCAGCGCGGCGAGGCCTTGGTGGACGTCCTCATCCCGCGCCATTTAGGTGAACGCGCCGAGAAGAGACGCGGAATTACCGGCGGGACCACAATTGCCGCCCCCGCCAGCCAACAAGCGCTCGACCGCTCCGAAACCGTCGAAGTTCAAGCCGGGTCAGCGTCTGGTCATGTGAACCGGCCCAGCATCATTGGCAGCCTCATCGGCAAAGCGGGAGCGCTGACCATCATCAACGACCCCCTCCGGCAGCGACACATCGACGATTTCCTCACTTTGGCCTCTGCCGTCCGGGCCTCCGACCTTCGTGGCGTCACCTACAAGCGCGCCGAACGGGACCACTTGGCAAATATGCTTGGTCGTCTTGCCAATGAACCGGAACTCATGGAACAAGTGCTTGAAGGTGCCGAGGGCGTAGAACGTCTGCGAATCTCGCTGAACTAGCGCCTTAGCTCGTAGCGCCCGACGCCACCACGCCGACACCCAGCCCGGCAATCACGCCACTGCTGACACGCTCGACGACGGTGCTCACCTTCGGGCGCTTGAGCCAGCGCATCGCCTTGAAAGCGACGACGGCGATCATCGAGAGATACGCGAAGGCAATGACGGCAACAACTACGCCCAGAATCAGGGAAGTGCCCATGGTGTCCCCGCCGTGCGGGATGAACTGCGGAACGACAGCCAGGTAGAACAAGCCCACCTTCGGGTTGAGGAGCGTAGACAGGGCACCTGCTCCCAGGGCGGAGAGCCGGCTGTACGGGAGCGGCGCGTCGCCCATAGTTCCGTCGGCGCCGGCTTTCGCTGCCTTCCGGGACTTGATGAACGAAGATACGCCCAGGTACAGCAAGTACAGGCCACCGGCGATCTTGACCCAGCGGAACAATTCCGCGGACTGTTCGAGGATGGCGGCCAAACCGACGCCCACCAGCGCCGCCCACATGATCGCGCCCGCCGCTGAACCTGCCGCCGCCGCAATTCCCGCGCTGGGTCGGTTCAATGCAATGCGCAGCACCAGGAACGTATCCGGACCGGGCGTGACGGACAGGACAAGGCAGAGGCCAGCGAAGGCAGCAAGGGAAGCAAGAGTCACAAGACCGATTATCAGTCAGGACGCCCCGAACGGAAAGCGTTCGCTTCCCGTCAAGGGCTGTTCGTCCAACGACAAGGCCCTGACGCGTGACGCCGACCACACTGGAAACATCGCCGCGTGCCTCACTGGCCGCCAAGACTTACTACCCGAGCGGAGTACCAATGGAGACTTACGACGCCCTGCTGGCCTCGATCACCCCGGCCGACGGCCAGAACAGCCGCACCATCCTTGACCCGGCGACGGGCGAGGCTGTCGGCGAAGCACCTGTTCACACTGTCGAAGACCTCGAATCCGCCATCACCGCCGCCGCTGCCGCGCAACCGTCGTGGGCTGCCCTGGGCCACGACGCCCGGTCCGCTGCGCTCATGAAGGCGGCCGACGCCGTCGAACGCTCTGCCGAAGAGCTCGCCCAGCTCCTCTCCCGCGAGCAGGGCAAGCCCCTGAACGGGCCGAACGCCCGCTTCGAAGTCGGCGCTTGCGCGGCCTGGCTCCGTGCCACGGCCGCAACCCCGCTGGATCCCGAAACCGTGGTGGACGACGGCGAAACCCGCGCCGAACTGCACTACCGGCCCATCGGCGTCGTAGGTGCCATTGGCCCGTGGAACTGGCCCATGATGATCACTGTCTGGCAGATCGCCCCGGCCCTGCGCATGGGCAACGCCGTGGTGGTCAAGCCTTCCGAATACACCCCGCTGTCCGTGCTGGCGCTGGCCGCGATCATCAATGAAGAACTGCCCGCGGACCTGCTGTCCGTGGTCTCCGGCGGCCGCGACGTCGGCGAAGCACTGGCATCGCACGACGCTATCGGCAAGGTCATGTTCACCGGCTCCACCGCTACAGGCAAGGCGATCATTCGCTCGTCGGCCGATACCGTCAAACGCCTCACACTGGAGCTCGGCGGCAATGACGCAGGGATCGTCCTGCCCGATTCGGATCCCAAGGCCATCGCCGAGGGCTTGTTCTGGGGCGCGTTCATCAACACCGGCCAGACCTGCGCCGCCCTCAAGCGCCTGTACGTGCACGAATCCCAGTACGAGGCCGTATGTTCCGAGCTCACCGCTGTTGCTGCGGCGATGCCGATGGGCAACGGCCTGGATGAGAACAACGTGCTTGGACCGCTGCAGAACCGACAGCAGTACGACATCGTGGCCAGGCTGGTTGAAGCGGCCCGCGGGTCCGGTGCGCGGGTGCTGATCGGCGGCAACCCCGACGCCGACCAGCCGGGCAACTTCTACCCCACCACGCTGGTGGCCGACATCGACAACGACAACCCGCTCGTGGCCGAGGAACAGTTCGGACCCGCCCTGCCGATCATCAAATACAGCACCGTAGACGAGGCGGTCGCCAAGGCGAACGCGCTCGACGTCGGACTGGGCGCCTCGGTCTGGTCCTCGGACTTGGGTGCCGCCCGCGAAGTCGCATCCCGCATCCAGGCCGGCACCGTGTGGATCAACAAGCACGGAGCCGTGGACCCGCGCATCCCGTTCGGCGGCGCAAAGCAGTCCGGCTATGGCCTGGAGTTCGGTGCCGAGGGCCTCAAGGCCTTGGGTGTCCCGCAGATCATCAACGGCTAACCCCTTTCCCAACTGAGTCGCAGCAGAGCGCGTTTTGAGCCCTCAAGACGCGCTCTGCTGCGACATAGATGGGTTCTTGGGGCGCATGGCGAGTGCTGTCGCGAGGATCATGACGCCGGACCCGGCTATCGCGAGGACGCCGGACTCGTGCTCGACCCTGGCGACAATGGCTGCGCCGATGGCGAGGACTCCCGTCCCGGCCAGGATTGGTCGCCGAGCGCTGGCACTCCATGCGATGAGCGCGACGCCGAAAAATGGGCTGTACATGAAGGCCAAGGCGACGTCTGAGAAGAAGAACGCTATTGCGGTGAAGCAGAGCAGCCCGGCCGCGCTTGTCCTGTAGTTCAGATGCCGGCAATAGAGGTAGACGGCCAATGCTGACAGCAGGCTCAAGGCATGCGGGAGAGCATGCCAGGGGCCGGGCGTCAGCACATGCCCGCCAACTGTGCCTGAAAGTAGGACCGCCCAAAGCAGGGTGCTCAGTCCGATGACGGTGGCCGCAAAACTTGCAATCCGCTGCCCCTTGAAAGCCATGTTGTGCGTTTGGAACACTTTTGCAGTCGTCACCGGCCGCCCCCAATCCTTGCCCTGAACCTAGAGAAGGCGGTTCCCACTTGTCCAGTCACAGGGTGGACGCGGTTGGGAGGCCGGGCGCTCCGCATGTAAGCATGGGCACCATGGCCCAGAAGATTGCGTACCAAGGTGAGCCCGGAGCCAATTCGGATCTCGCGTGCAAGGAAATGTTCCCCGACCTCGAAAGCGTCCCCTGCGCGAGCTTTGAGGACGCCTTTGAATTGGTGTCCACAGGCGAAGTCGATCTGGCCATGATTCCGATTGAGAACTCCATCGCTGGACGCGTGGCCGACATCCACGTCCTGCTTCCGCAGTCGAAGCTCCAGATTGTTGGCGAGTACTTCCTTCCGATCCGATTCGACCTCCTTGGCATTCCGGGCAGCACCATCGAAGGCGCTACGGAAGTCCACAGCCATATCCACGCGCTGGGTCAGTGCCGCCGGATCATCCGCGAAGCCGGTCTGAAGCCGGTCATTGCCGGTGACACCGCCGGCTCGGCCCGCGAAGTCAGGGACTGGAACGATCCCCGCAAACTCTCCCTCGCTCCGCCGCTCGCCGCCCAACTTTACGGGCTGGACGTCCTGGCCTCCGGCGTCGAGGATGACCCTACCAACACCACCCGCTTTGTTGTCCTGGCCCGTGAACGTGAGCTTCCAACGAAGGAAGAACTTCCGGGTCCGGCGATCACCAGCTTCGTTTTCCGGGTCCGCAACGTCCCGTCCGCCCTCTACAAGGCACTCGGCGGCTTCGCGACCAACGGTCTCAACATGACCCGGCTGGAGAGCTACATGGTGGGCGACGAATTTGCCGCCACGATGTTCCTTTCCGACGTCGAAGGTCACCCCGAGGACGCCCGTCTCCGCCGGGCGCTGGAGGAGCTGGAATTCTTCACCACGGAGGTCAGGGTACTGGGCGTCTATGCCGCGGACGGATACCGCGAACGGAACACTGTCAGCGCCTGACGATTTCACGGGGCTGGGACAACCGGCTGCGATCTTTAGTACACGATTGCGTGAATACATCTGCGCATGTACTTTGGTTTTCATGGAGACACTCACGCATGCGCCAGTCCTGGCCCGCTTTGGCTACGCCGTCTCAGACCCCACCCGCGCGCAGGTCCTGCTGGCCCTCACCGAAGCGCCGTCATACCCGTCTGACCTGGCGGACTCTGTCGGGGTATCGCGCCAAAGCATGTCCAACCACCTGACCTGCCTGCGCGGCTGCGGTTTGGTTGTTGCAGTCCCGGACGGCAGGCGCACCCGCTACGAATTGGCCGACGCCCGCTTGGGTCACGCGATCAAGGACTTGCTGGGCGTCGTCTTGGCCGTGGACCCTGCTTGCTGCGCGCCGGACGGAACCTGCGTGGCATGAGCCGTCCGCTGCTACTCCTCACAGCGGATCGCCGGCTGGTTTTGATGCGTCGGATCCGGCTGTTCGCCGCCGCGACCATCACATATAACGTCCTCGAAGCCATCGCGGCCCTCTGGGCTGGTGGAATGGCGGACTCTTCAGCCCTGATTGGCTTTGGGCTGGACTCCGTGGTGGAAGTCGCTTCCGCAGTGGCCCTGTCCTGGCAGTTCTCCTCCAAGGATCCCGAACATCGCGAACACCTGACGCTGCGTATCATCGCCGTCTCATTCTTCGCACTGGCAGCGTTCGTCACTGTGGACGCAATCCGGTCGCTCACCGGAGGGGGTGAAGCCCAGCATTCCACGCCAGGCATTGTGATAGCGACTTTGAGCCTTGCGATCATGCCGGCCCTTTCCTACTACCAACGCCGGACGGGCAGGGAACTTGGCTCCAAGACCGCAGTGGCGGATTCCAAACAGACCCTGCTCTGCACGTACCTCTCAGGCGTGCTGCTGATCGGACTGGTACTGAACAGCACCCTTGGTTGGTGGTGGGCCGATGCCGGCGCAGCACTGGTGATTGCCGCCATCGCCGTTCGTGAAGGCGTGAACGCCTGGCGCGGGGACGTTTGCTGCACCGCCCCCAGCGCAAACACGCAAACCCATTTCGTGTCAGATGACGACTGCTGCAAAACGGTGGAAGCAAAGCCGCCGGCGTAGAACAGCCCTCCCTTTCAAACCAGTCACCCCCGCGACCAGAAAGCAGCCATGACGCAAGCACCGCCCCGCCCCCAGCCCACCGTAGACACCGCCAAAAAGGTCCGCATCATCGTGTGGATCGTCATCGCGGCTGTCGTGGCGGCAGGGGTCATCTGGTTCGCAGTGTTCACGGCCACCAAGCCGGCCCCCAGCACCGCTGGGCCGGCGGGCGGAGCGCAGTTGGTCCGCGAAGACAGCCACAGGATCACCACTCCTGCCGCTGAAAAGGCCCAACTGGTGGAGTTCCTGGACTTCGAATGCGAGTCCTGCCGTGCCGCTTATCCGTTGGTGGAGGAATTGAAGAAGGAATACGGCGACCGGATCACGTTCGTCCAGCGCTACTTTCCCCTCGCCGGGCACAGGAATTCCGGAACTGCCGCCTTGGCCGTTGAAGCCGCAGCCCAGCAGGGCAAGTACGAGGTGATGGCGGCCAAGTTGTTCGAAACCCAGCCGCAATGGGGAGAAAAATCGGACTCCCAGGCCGCGACTTTCCGCAGTTACGCACAGGAACTCGGCCTGGACATGGTGCGATACGACGCAGCCGTCGCAGACGAAAAGACCCAGGCGCGAATCCGAAAGGACGCAAGTGACGGCAGCGCACTCGGCGTCACAGGTACCCCGACGTTCTTCCTCGATGGCAAGAAGCTCACCTTGGACACCGAGGAGCAGTTCCGCGGGCTGCTTGACGAAGCCGCCAAATAGGCTCGCCTGCGGTCCGGTGGATCAGGACTGGCCGGAGAGCGTCAGGGTGATAAGCACGATGTTCAGTCCCACGATCAGGGTGGCGCTGGTCCAGCCAGCGACCTTCAAGGCCATGGAATCCGCGTGGATGCCCATGACGTCACGCTTGCCGGTGAGGCGGATCAGCGGGATCAAGGCGAAGGGGATGCCGAAGCTCAAGAGCACCTGGCTCAGGACCAAGGCCAGGGTCGGCTCGATGCCCGCACCAAGGATGATCAGGGCCGGAATGAGCGTGATGACCCGGCGCGTCAGAAGGGGGATGCGGATTTTCAGCAGGCCGCCCATGATGGTGGCGCCTGCATAGCAGCCAACCGAGGTTGAGGCCAGGCCCGAGGCAAGCAAGCCGATGGCGAAGATAACGCCGATGGCCGGACCTAGAGCTGACGTCACTGCAGCGTGTGCTCCGGCGATAGTGTCCGTTCCCTCGATGCCGCGCAGGCTGGACGCGGCAAGCAGCAGCATCGAAATGTTCACCACGCCCGCCAACAGCAGGGCGCCTGCAACGTCGAACCGCGTTGCACGGATCAGCCGCGTCCGCACGGCGGGGTCCTCCGAAAAACCATGACGGTCGCGGGCCAAGGCCGAGTGGAGATAAATCGCATGGGGCATGACGGTGGCCCCGAGCATGCTCGCCGCCAACAGGACCGTATCCGTCCCCTCGAATCGGGGCACCAGGCCAGCCATGGCGCTGCCTGCATCCGGCGGGTTCACGAACAGACCGGAGACGAACCCAACGGCAATGACGCCCAGCAGCACCAGGATTGCGTACTCGAAGGACCGCTGCCCGCGGTGTGACTGCAGCGCCAGCAGCAACATCGAAGCCACGCCAATGATGACGCCACCGGCAAGCAACGGGAGTCCGAAAAGCAGGTTCAAGGCCACTGCCCCACCGATCACCTCGGCCATGTCCGTGGCACCAGCAACGATCTCAGCTTGGGCCCAATAGAGTCGCCGCCGCTTGGTACCCAGCCGCTTGCCCAGGATTTCCGGGAGGCTCATTCCCGTCGCCAAACCCAGTTTGGCCGATTGGTACTGCACCAAGACAGCCATGGCGTTGGCTACCACCAGCACCCACACCAACAAGTACCCGTAGTTGGCACCAGCGGTGAGGTTCGCAGCTACGTTGCCCGGATCCACATAGGCGATCGCGGCGACGAAGGCCGGGCCCAGCAGCAGGAGCCGTGACCACGCCCTGCTGGGCGCACGACGGGTTTCGAGAGTAGGCGCAGCCATGGTCATCCTCATCATCGGGGCGTTCTGCTACGAGGATAGCCGAAATTTAGGCGTACCGAAAAGTATGTTTTAGGCACTCCGGCGATGCTACGTGATACTCGTGCCCTAGGGGCGCCCGTACTCACTTGAACGGCCATGGGCCAACCCGGTGGGTATACCGATCAGTACAGGTTCAGGGGTGCCGCAGCAGCCACCGGCTTCCTCGACCACTTCCGTCAAAGACAGGGTGGCCGGAACGTCGCAACTGGTACCGGCGTCGGAAGAGCAAACACCCGTTTCCGGCAGTTCAAGGTGCACAGTATCCGCCGCCACGTGGTCCCCGGCGAGCGCCGCAGCCACGGACCGGACCTGCTCATAGCCGGTGGCCATCAGGAAGGTAGGCGCCCGGCCGTACGACTTCATGCCCACAATGTAGAAGTCCTTGTCCGGGTGGGCCAGCAGTTTGGCCCCGTGCGGCTGAACGGTGCCGCAGGAGTGGAACTCGGGATCGATCAGCGGCCCCAGTTCCATCGGGGCTTCAACGGCAGGGTCCAGGTTGAGGCGCAGTTCGCGGAGCATCTCAAGATCGGGTCGGAAGCCAGTACAAGGCACGACGACGTCCGTCACCACCGCACGGCCGTCACCGGAGATGACGGTGACGCCGCCTTCGGAATCGGTCAGCGAACTGATGCCGAAGCTTCTGTGCAGTTCGATCTTGCCGGCTTCTACCAGCCGACGGAGTCGGGATCCGAGTTGTCCCCGGGCAGGCAGCCCATCGGCGTCACCGCCTCCGTAGACCTTGTCTGCCGAAGCACCGCGCACGGCCCATAGAATCCTGGTTTCGGGCTCTTCCTTCGCCAGTTCAGCAAGGTTGATCAGGGTGTTGGCTGCTGAGTGCCCAGCGCCGACCACCAGGACACGGCGGCCCGCGAATGAGGCGCGGTCCCGACCAACGACATCCGGCAGAGGTGACGAAATCCGGCGTGTTGCCTTCAACTCGCCGATGGCGGGCAACCCCGAAGTCCCCAAAGGGTTGCGGGTTGACCAGGTTCCTGAGGCATCGATGACAGCTGCCACGACATGGTCGCGGACTTCGCCCGAAAAGTACTCAACGCGAACGATAAACGGCGTCGTGTCACGGCTGCGGGTATGTGTCTTGTCCATGCCCTGCCGGGTCACGACGAGGACGCGGGCTCCTGTCTGGAGCCGGGACGAGATCTCCGGCGTTGCAGCCAGCGGTGCCAAATAGTGGTCGATGAGTTCCCCGCCATAAGGGAGCGCCGTGAGCCGAGGCGGCTCCCAGCCCGTGGGTTCGAGCAGCCGGACGCCCGCGGCGTCGAGGTTGAACCGCCAGGGGGAGAACAACCGGATGTGGCGCCACTGCTCAATGGCTGCACCCGCCGTGGGGCCGGCTTCGAAGATCACGGGCTCCAGCCCGCGTTCCAGTAATTGGGCCGCAGCAGCCAAACCGATAGGGCCGGCACCGATCACGGCGACAGGAAGGTTCTCATCCATGGGTTACTCATACCTCCGTTGGGTAAGGATCCGTTGGGTAATTCTCAGAAATGGGTGGGCTCTTCAACCAATGCCGTGGCAATGCTGTCTGCATCGTCCAGTGCCGCCAGGTACCGCTCGGCGTCCAAGGCCGCCGAGCACCCCGTACCTGCGGCTGTAATGGCCTGGCGGTAGCGATGGTCAACGGCGTCGCCACACGCGAAGACACCGGAAATATTGGTGCAGGTGGTGGGCGCGTCCACTTTGATGTAGCCCTCATCATCGAGGTCAACTTGTCCTTCAACCAGCTCAGTACGCGGCAAATGACCGATGGCGACGAAGATTCCGGTGGCCGCCTGCTCCCGCGTTTCACCCGTCCGCGTGTCCTTGAGCGTCACTCCGGTGACCTTGGTGTCACCATGGATGGCCGTAATAGCCGAGTTCCATGCGAACGTGATCTTGGGATTGTCCTTGGCCCGCTGGGCCATGATCCGGGAGGCCCGCAACTCCCCCTTACGCACGACCACCGTTACGGACTTTCCGAAGCGCGTCAGGAAGGTCGCTTCCTCCATGGCGGAGTCCCCACCGCCCACCACGATGATGTCCTGCTCACGGAAGAAGAAGCCGTCGCACGTGGCACACCAGGACACACCGTGCCCGCTGAGCTTCTTCTCTTCCGGCAGCCCGAGTTCCTTATAGGCGGATCCCGTGGCGAGGATAACCGCAGGAGCCTCGTGAGTCTCGCCTGCTCCGGTGACCACGCGCTTGAGGTGACCCTTCAGATCAACCTCAGTGACGTCGTCGAACACTATGCGGGCACCGAATTTCTCAGCCTGTTCCTGGAGTCCGTCCATCAGCTCAGGCCCCTGGATACCAGCGGGGAACCCAGGAAAGTTCTCCACTTCCGTGGTGTTCATGAGGGCTCCACCGGCGGTAACCGAACCGGCCAGTACCAAAGGATTGAGCCCGGCGCGGGCGGCGTAGATGGCCGCCGTGTAGCCGGCAGGGCCGGACCCGATGATGATCAGTTGTTCGTTGCTCATGGGACTCGCTCCTGGTGGTTGGATTATTTGCCGGCGGGGGTCAACGAGGCGATCAGGTTCTCGATGCGGGTCTTGATTTCGTCGCGAATGGGCCGGACAGCGTCGACTCCCTGTCCGGCGGGATCTTCAAGGACCCAGTCCTCGTAGCGTTTTCCGGGGAAGTAGGGGCATTCGTCGCCGCAACCCATGGTGATTACTACGTCCGACTCCTTGACGGCCTCTGTCGTGAGGACCTTGGGGATCTCGGCCGACATATCGATGCCGAGTTCAGACATGGCTTCAACGGCAGCCGGATTGACCTTGTCGGCCGGCTGGGAGCCGGCAGACCGAACCTCGATGGCACCCTGGGAGAGAGTGGTGAGGAACGCAGCGGCCATCTGCGAGCGCCCCGCGTTGTGGACGCAGACGAAAAGGACGGAAGGCTTCTTTACGGCATCGGTGGTCATGAATTTCCTCAAAGATCAGGCGGCGATATGGGTGGGGGTGAAATAGCGCTTGCGCGCCCAGAGGGCTACATACACAAGTGCAACAAGGACGGGAACTTCAATCAAGGGTCCGACGACACCGGCGAGGGCCTGACCTGAGGTAACACCGAAGGTTCCGATCGCCACAGCGATGGCGAGCTCGAAGTTGTTGCCCGCAGCGGTAAATGCCAAGGTCGTCGTCTTGGCGTAGCCGAGATTCAGAAAACGGCCAATCACCATTCCGGCGCTGAAGACCACAACGAAGTAGACCAACAACGGCAAAGCGATGCGGAGGACGTCCATCGGCTTGGAAATGATGGTCCCGCCTTGGAGCGCAAACAGGAGCGTGATGGTGAAAAGGAGTCCGTAGAGCGCCCAGGGACCAATCCTTGGCAGGAACTTCTGCTCGTACCAGCCGCGACCCTTGACCTTCTCACCGACAACGCGGGTGAGAAGGCCGGCGAGCAGCGGGATACCCAGGAAGATCAGCACGGAGAGCGTTATGGCCCAGAAGGAAAAGTCGGCGGACGTGGTGGGAAGTCCCAGGAGGGATGGCAGCCACTGGAGGTAGAACCAGCCCAAAGCGCCGAACGCGATCACTTGGAAGACAGAGTTGATGAAAACCAGAACGGCGGCAGATTCGCGGTCTCCACAGGCGAGGTCGTTCCAGATCATCACCATGGCGATGCATCGGGCCAAGCCGACGATGATCAGCCCGGTTCGGTACTCCGGCAGGTCGGGGATGAAGACCCAAGCCAGCGCGAACATGAAAGCTGGAGCAAGTACCCAATTGATCACCAAGGACGTGACCAGCAGCTTTCGATCAGCCAGCACGCGGGGTGCCTGGTCGTAGCGCACCTTGGCAAGGACCGGGTACATCATCACCAGAAGGCCTATGGCGATAGGCAAGGAGACTTCGCCGATCTTCACGGCTTCCAGTGCGGTGTTCAGGCCGGGAACCAGGCCGCCCAGCAGCAGACCCAAAGCCATGGCGGCGATGATCCAGACGGGCAGGAATCGATCCACAGCGGAGAGCTTTCGCACGACGACGGACACTGGGGTGTCCTCTCGGGCTGCGGTTTGCGTCGGGGTGCTCACAAGACTCCTGGCTCTGACGCCCAGCCAACAGGCCGGGCTCATGGATTGATAAACTTCGATATGAGTATGTCCGGCTATATCGATGATTGTCAATGTATGTGCATAATGGATGCATGAACTCCGGGGAAACACTTGAGCTGACACCAGTGGATGCAGAAGCTTGCTGCGAGCCGTCGGGACAACCATCCATCGACGACTACGAGGCACAACTGAGGGCATCCGTGTTCAAGGCCCTCGCGGACCCCAACAGGTTGCGCCTCTTGTCCATCGTCAAGAGTTCAGAGGGCGGCGAAGCATGCGTCTGCGACCTCACCGAACCCTTGAGTCTCGGGCAGCCAACGGTGTCCCACCATCTGAAGATCCTGGTGGACGCCGGCCTCCTCCACCGCGAAAAACGTGGCACGTGGGCGTACTACTCCTTGGTCCCCGGCGCCATTGAGCGGACCACCGGCCTGCTGGAGAGCCTGTGACCAGTCACGCGCCAACCGGCCCACGCCCCAAGGACGCCAACGAAGTCCGCATTCGCCCCATGACAAGGACGGACTGGCCCCGTGTCAGGGAGATCTTCACCGCAGGTATCGAATCCGGGCACGCCACTTTTGAAGCCGCCACGCCAGAGTGGGAACAATTCGACGCAACGCGACTCAAGGATCACCGGCTCGTCGCTGAAAAGGCGGGCCAGGTTCTGGGCTGGACCGCCGTTTCCCCGGTGTCTTCGCGAGCCGCATACTCCGGTGTCGTGGAGCATTCCATCTACGTCGCAGGAGATGCCCAAGGGCTCGGCCTTGGCAAGAGCCTCCTCCGCGCCCTCATCGAGTCCACCGAGAATGCCGGTATTTGGACGATCCAGGCCAGCGTCTTCCCCGAGAATGTAGCCAGCCTCAGGCTCCACGACCATGAGGGGTTCAATGTTGTCGGCCGGCGAACCCGAATCGCCCGCATGCCGCATGGACCCCTCGCCGGGCAGTGGCGGGACACCGTCCTGATTGAGCGCAGATCTTCCGTGCTGTAGGCCCCGGAGCCTCGACCACGATGATGCACCGGAGTAGCGTCTCCGCATAAGGCCACCACTCTTGGGAGAATCCATGGGCATCACCGAGCCGGCCCTCACGGCCATGAATGGGCTCTGGAGCAATTCGGCCAGATCCATGTCCTCCAGGTCCAAATCATGATGGCCCCGCCAGCGCCAGTGAATTGGACGGCGCCCGGCAAGGGCGTATGGGCCCGCAACTTCCGACTCGGTGAGTGGCTCCCGGACCCGACGACACCACTGTTCGCGGGCTGGCTCATTCCCCGGATCGAGGCCGGATTCCTCGACGGCATGGAAGAGGATGTTCGCGTCCGTGTGCCGTTTCGATACGGCTTCGTGAACGGCTGGTATTTCAACTCCCCGCCCATTCCCAAACCGTGGACTGTGGCGCCGCTGATAGTCCGCAGCCGGGGTCGTTTGCCGTGGTTCCTGATCAACGTCCTTCTCCGAACCTCAAGCAACCCGGCCGATGCGCATCGGGCAGTCCTCCACAGGCTGGAACTGAAATGGCGTGAGCAGTTGCTTCCTGGGTATCGGAAGCTCGTCCGGGAAGCGGAGCGGGATGTCGAGTCAGCATCGCAGGCCAGGCTCATCGAGTTGGTCAACGCCATCAGTCGGCAGGCCGGGATACAACTGTGGTCCCTGGCCGTGGTTGGCGGGTCTGCTTGGAAGATGGAATCGGCACTGGCCAGCTTTTGGCGCAAGGAACTGGCCGGACCCCTCAGCGGGACACCAGCGAGCTTGCTCGGCCACCAAGTACTTCTCCGTGGACTGACCGGAACCCTGCCCGGACTGTCTCCGCATGCTGTGTACTCCCTCGACTGGTATCACCCCACGGCCAGCGAGATGGGACCCGCGGGTCGGGCAGCGGCAGCGGAGTCTCCCATCGACATAGCTTCAAGGCTGGACAATCAGCGCTCCCAGGTCGAGGCCGCAGCCCGCACCTCCCTGATTGACTCCCGGGGAAAGCTGACGCGGTTCGACTCCCTCCTCACGATGGCCCGCTATTACGCTGCCGTGCGGGAAGAGCAAGCCATGCACCTGAGCCTGGGGTGGCCGGTCCTGCGTCGCTGCGCCCAACGGCTGGGCGGGAACCTCGTCTCCACAGGAACCATTGCCGATCCCCAGGACATGCACTTCCTCACTTTGGACGAGATGTTGGACGGGGTCCGGCACCCGGGAAAGGACTACCGTGCCCAAGTGGAAAGCCGCCGCGACACCTGGCACCGGCAAAGGCAACTGGACGCACCACTCACCATCGGCAAAGCTGCGAAGTTTGGAGGGGAACCGGGCAGGTCCGGATATGACCCCGTCGCAAACGCCGTGGAAGCAGCCAGAACGTCTTCCGAATATCCGAAGGATGCCATCATCGGCCACCCGGCCAGCACCGGGCGCGCAAGCGGCAGGGTGCGGATCTTGGAAGGACTGGAGGACGCGAACAGCTTCCAGGCAGGCGAAATCCTGGTTGCCCGCTCCACCGCTCCGGCGTGGACACCGCTCTTCGCCAGGGCAGCCGCTGTGGTTACCGACGGAGGAACCCTGGCGGCCCACGCTTCAATCATTGCCCGCGAGTACGGAATCCCCGCCGTCGTCGGGACGCGCGACGCAACCCGGCGCCTCCACACCGGCCAACTGGTGACCGTGGATGGCGGCGCCGGTTACGTCGACACGGGAGTCCAACAGGACTAACGCCCCACCGGGGCTTCTTCCTCCTCGAGAGACCCAACCGGGGCTGCGGAAGACTCACGCCCCAGCTTGCCCGGCCACCAGATCTTGCTGCCGATGTCGTAGGCCAGCGCGGGAACCAGCAGCGAGCGCACCAGCACGGTATCCAGGAGCACACCGAACGCCACGATGAACGCGAGCTGCACCAGGAACATGATGGGGATGACGCCGAGCGCAGCGAACGTGGCGGCCAGCACGACACCGGCGGACGTGATGACACCACCAGTAACAGCGAGCCCCCGCAGGATACCGGGCCGCGTCCCGTGCTTCAGCGACTCTTCACGGACCCGGCTCATCAGGAAGATGTTGTAGTCCACGCCGAGGGCCACCAGGAACACGAATCCGAACAAGGGCACGGTGGCGTCTGCCCCGGAGAATCCGAAGATCCCGTTGAAGACCCATGCCGAGACACCCATTGCAGCCCCATAGGACAGAACCACGGACAACACCAGCAACACCGGAGCCACCACTGAACGCAGCAGGAGCATCAGGATGAAGAGGATGACCACGAGCACGATCGGGATGATGACCACCAAGTCGCGTTGCGCGGTGGTGTTGGTGTCCAGCGCGGTAGCCGTCACTCCACCCACCAAGGCTCCGGAATCAACGTCGCGGACAGCCACCCGCAGCGACTTCACCGCTTCTTCGGCCTCGATCGAATCGGCGGCGGAGTTCAAGGTCGCGTTGATGAGGACCTTGCCGTCGCGGACAGCAGGCTCTGCAGGCGCGCCGGGAGCGCCGGTGACGGGAACGTTGCCTTCAGCCAGCAGGTAGGCGTCACCTACGCCGTCGGCTGCTTTGACCTTGTCCAGGACCTGCTGCGCGGCGCTTTGGGAGGCGACCACGACGGCGGGGCTGCCGCTGCCGGCGTCGAAGTGGCGCGCCAGTGCGTCCTGGCCGTCAACGGCGTCGGACTGGGACAAAATCACGTCAGTTTGCGGGACGCCGTTGGCCTTCAATTGCAGGATTCCGGTGGATGCCACCAGGAGCAGCAGCACGGAAGCCACCCACACAACGCGCGGCCGCTTGGAAACCAGGCGGGCCGTGGCACGCCACAGACCCTTTTGCCCCTCAAGCCCGGTGACAATCTCCGGTTCGCGTTCGTCGGCGGGAAGCAGCTTGGGCCGGAAAGGCCAGAAAGCGGCACGGCCCAGCAAAGCCATCAGCGCGGGCAGCAGCGTGAGGGCGGCGAAGAGCGAGCAGAGGATGCCGGCCGCCGCGACGGGACCGAGCGCCTTGTTGGAGTTCAGATCGGAGAAGAGCAGGCACAGCAGGGCAATGATCACCGTCGCGCCCGAGGCAAGGATCGGTTCGAACGATGCCTTCCATGCCGTGATGACGGCCTGCGTGCGGTTGGTGGTGTGGGTCAGCGCCTCACGGAAACGCGCCACGAACAGCAGCGCATAGTCGGTCGCTGCGCCGATCACCAGAATGGACAGGATGCCTTGGCTTTGGCCGTTGAGCTGGATCCAATCCATCTTGGCCATGCCGAACACCAGCAAAATGGCGGCGCAGAGAGCGAACACCGAGGTGAAGAGCACTGCGATAGGCAGCACCACTGAGCGGTAAACCAGCAGAAGGATCACGAACACCGCGCCCAGGGCAACCAGCAGCAGAATGCCGTCGATACCGCCGAACGCATTGACGAGGTCGGCGGTCAGGCCGGCCGGACCCGTCACGAATGCCTGCATGCCATCGGGTGCGCCGGGCTGGACCACATCCCGCAGCTCCTGGACTTTTTCGCGCAGCTCGTCGGAGGACGCCATGGGAACAATGAACTGGACCGCTTTGCCGTCTTCCGACGGAATAGGCCCGACGACGGCGCTGCCCAGCTTCAGTGCCTCGATGTCGGCTTTCAGCTGGGCTGCTTCGCCCAGCTGCGCGGGAGTAAATGCGGTGTCGTTCTCCACGACCACCACCGCGGGTATCTCATCGGAGTCCCTGAACTTGGCCTGCCAGTCGGCAGCCTCGGTGGCTTCGGCGCCGGCAGGGAGGAACGAGGCCTGGTCGTTGGACGAAACTTCCTCCAACCGACCAAAAGTAGGGCCGCCAATGCCAGCAATGCCCAGCCAGGTGATGACCAGTACCACTGGTATCAGCCAGCGCAGCCAGAACGGTACCTTCTGCGAGTTCATGAGTCCTTCTTCTCCGGGGGATGCGTCGTGGTGTTTATTCCACCATAGATTATCTCTATCATGGAACCATTCCAAGAGTGCTGTGAAGTGAATGCCGGTTTCCCGGACTGCTGGGAGTAATATCCGGAAGGCAGTAATCAAGAGACAACGCATGCAGGAGGGCGGACATGTCGGACCCAACAGTCCCGCGCCCCGACGCGGGCCAGCCCGAACAGGGACGCCCCGATAACGCGGCTCCCCAGGAACTTGTCCGGCTCCTCCAGGACTTCACGCTGGAAGCCAACCACTATGTTGACGCGGCCGGTGGCCGGAACGACATGCACCGGACGGACCTCAATGCGCTCGCTGTGATCATGCGCCACTCCGCAGCCGGCCGGGTGGTCACGCCCGGCGTCCTGCGCACTGAACTCCGGCTCAGCTCCCCCGCCACCACGGCCTTGGTGGACCGGTTGCATGCCAGCGGACATGTGGTGCGCGAACGCCTTGGTACGGACCGGCGCCAGGTCCAGCTCCACATGACACCCAAGGCCTACAGCGACGGAAGCGCCATGTTCATGCCACTCGCCATCCGCATGGGCAAGGCCATGGCGGCATACAGCGCCGAGGAGTTGGACCTCGTCCAACGCTTCATGACGGACATGGTGGAGGCCACCCTCGCCGCCCGCGAAGAAGCCACGCGCAAGAGTGACTAGCCGCAAGGCGCCTAAATTCATCTTCCAAGTTGTAGCGTTTCCCTATGAACGCGCAGCAGCCTGAAGATGTCTACACCCACGGACACCACGAGTCGGTTGTCCGGGCCCATGCCTCACGGACGGTCGAGAATTCGGCTGCGTTTGTGATCCCCCATCTCACCGCCGGGACTTCAGTGCTCGACGTCGGCTGCGGGCCGGGCAGCATCACCTGCGATTTCGCGGGGCTGGTTGCGCCCGCGCAAGTGATCGGTTTGGACCGGTCAGCGGACATCGTCGCGCAAGCCACCGAGCTGGCCGCCGAGCGTGGCGCGGACAACGTGACCTTCCAGACCGGCAATATCTACGATCTCGACTTCGAGGACGAGTCCTTCGACCTCGTCCACGCCCACCAGGTGCTCCAGCACCTCACCGACCCCGTCGCGGCTTTACGCGAGATGCGCCGCGTAGCCAAGCCCGGCGCCATCGTTGCCGTGCGCGACGCCGATTTCCACGGCATGAGTTGGTACCCGGAAGTCCCGGAGCTGGACGACTGGATGGAGCTCTACCAAAAGATCGCCCGCCGCAACGGAGCAGAACCCGATGCCGGCCGCCGCTTGGTTTCGTGGGCCCAGCAGGCAGGTTTCACCCAGGTAGCTCCCACCAGCAGCAACTGGCTTTACGCCACAGCCCAACAGCGCGCCTGGCAGTCCAGGGTCTGGAGCGAACGGGTGCTGCACTCTGCCTTTGCCGAACAGGCGTTGGAGTACGGCTTCGCCAACGAAGCCGACCTCGCCCGGATTGCCGCGGGTTGGCACCGCTGGGGAGCCACCGATGACGGCTACTTCCTGATTCCCAACGGCGAAGTCATTGCCCGGGCGTAGTTTCCAAAAAAATTTCCCGAACCATGTAGAAAAGCCCACCGCAGTTCCGACCCATGAGTGAAAGCGCCCGCAAGGGGCGCCCCTCACAAGGAGTTTTGAGATGAAATACATGATCATGATGTTCGGGTCGGCCGAGGGCATGATGGAAACCGCAGATCCGGAGTGGATCAAGGAAATGATCGGGTTCATGATCCAGATCGACAAGGACCTGACCGAATCCGGTGAACTCGTTTTCAATGCCGGCCTGGCCGATGGCAGCACCGCGAAGCTCGTCAAGCAGACCCCGGACGGCGTCATCACCACAGACGGTCCCTACGCCGAATCCAAGGAGTCCTTGGTGGGCTACTGGGTGGTTGATGTCGCAAGTGAGGAACGCGCCGTCGAGATCTGTTCAAGCATTGTGAAGTACTCGCAGGTTGTTGAGCTTCGCGCCATCCCGGACGGGCCGCCCGAGGTCTAGCCTTTGGCCGAGTCTTCACCGGAAGCACGGATCGAGGACCTGCTGCGCACTTTGGCGCCGCAGGTCCTCGGCGTGCTGGCACGGACGCATGGGCAGTTCGATGCCTGCGAGGATGCCGTCCAGGAAGCACTCCTTGAGGCCTCCCTTCAGTGGCCAACCGCCCTGCCGGACAACCCGAGGGCCTGGCTGATGGCAGTCGCGTCCCGTCGGCTGGTGGATTTTTATCGAAGCGATAGCGCCCGACGTGCACGGGAGGAACGCGTCGCGGCCATGAATGGTGATTTCTCCTACAGCTCCGCATCAGAAGCCGACGACACCCTCACCTTGATGTTCCTCTGCTGCCACCCGGCGTTGTCAGCACCGTCGCAACTCGCCTTGACGTTGCGGGCAATTGGAGGACTCACGACGGCGGAAATCGCCTCTGCTTTCCTGGTCCCCGAAGCGACCATGGGACAGCGCATCAGCCGCGCGAAACAAGGGATCCAGAAGGCGGGAGCCACGTTCAGCATGCCGCCGGCTTCCGAGCGCAAGGCGAGGCTCGGCGTCGTACTTCACGTCCTGTACCTGATCTTCAACGAAGGCTACGCGGCAAGCTCAGGTGAGTCCCTGCAGCGTGAGGAGCTCACTACGGAGGCCATCCGGCTGGCGCGCATGCTGCTGGCTGTTGTTCCGCGTGAGTTGGAGGCGGCTGGCCTGCTGGCGCTGATGCTGCTCACTGATTCCCGCCGCTCCGCCCGGGCAACAGCCGACGGCATGCCGGTGCCGCTTGCGGAGCAGGACCGCAGTCTGTGGAACCACGGGCAGATTGACGAGGGCATCGCGCTCCTGTCTTCCGTGTTGGGACGGGGCGCGGCCGGGCCGTACCAACTCCAAGCAGCAATCGCCGCCGTTCACGCGGAGGCCGCCTCCAACGATGACACTGATTGGCCGCAGATTCTTGCCCTGTACACAGTCCTTGAAGCCGTAGCGCCAAGTCCGGTGGTCACACTGAACCGCGCGGTCGCAGTGGCCATGGTGAACGGTCCCTTAGCCGGACTTGAGTTGCTGGCTGGACTGGATTCGGTGCTCGGGCGTTCTCACCGCTTGGACGCCGTGAAGGGTCACTTGCTGGAGATGGCAGGATCCATTCCAGAGGCCCGCGCAGCGTATCTGGCCGCTGCAAAAAAGACTGCAAGCTTGCAGGAGCGGCGGTACTTGCTGGGCAAAGTGACGCGAATGGACAAGCTGTAGACCCCATATAGTCGAACCATGGAACAGCGCATACTTGGCAAGACCGGCCGATCCGTCTCAACTGTAGGTCTGGGCACCTGGCAACTCGGGGCCGACTGGGGTGACGTCACTGAAGACGACGCCTTCGCCGTGCTGGACGCCTCAGTCGAGGCCGGGGTCAATTTCTTCGACACCGCTGACGTCTACGGCGATGGCCGGAGCGAGCAGTTCATCGGACGCTTCCTGCGTGCAAATCCGGATCTGGACATCACGGTAGCCACCAAGATGGGCCGCCGCGTGGATCAACTGCACGGGAATTACACGCTGGACAATTTCCGGGCCTGGACCGATCGTTCACGCCGCAACCTGCAGCAGGAGACCTTGGACCTCGTCCAGTTGCACTGCCCACCCACGTCCGTCTACAGCAGCGCCGAAGTGTACGACGCCTTGGACACGCTGGTCAGCGAAGGCGCGATCCGCAACTATGGCGTCAGCGTCGAACGAACTGATGAAGCACTCGAAGCCATCAAACGTGGCAACACCGCATCCGTGCAGATCATCCTGAATGCCTTCCGGCTCAAGCCCCTCGATGAAGTGCTGCCGGCAGCCAAGGAAGCAGGCGTCGGCATCATCGCCCGCGTGCCGCTGGCCTCCGGTTTGCTGTCCGGGAAATACACGGCTGAAACGGAATTCCCCGCCGACGACCACCGGAACTACAACCGCGACGGGTCCTCCTTCGACGTCGGCGAGACCTTCTCCGGCGTCGATTTCGCCACCGGCGTCAAGGCCGCGCAGGAATTCAGCCAGTTAGTGCCCGACGGCGTCACCACAGCGCAGGCGGCCCTCGCCTGGGTCATCGCCCAGGACGGCGTCACTGCGGTCATTCCCGGTGCCCGTTCGGCTGGGCAAGCACGGGCCAATGCTGAAGCTGGAGAGCTGCAGGTCGTCGGAGCCGGGTTGGCTGCCGGAGTCCGGGACATCTACGACCGTCACTTCCGCGAAGCGATCCACCCGCGCTGGTAGCCGGCCGGCCGCCGTCGAGCGCCTTACCAACCGCTGCGCGTCGGCGTGTGTCCTTTTCGGGCTTCTTCGGGCATCGCCATTTCGGCACGCAAACCCAAAAGCCGGATGGGGCGTTCCGGCTCCATTTTGGCCGTGAGGTCCAAGGCCTGTGCAAGGACTTCCTCCCGGTTGAAAGTCTCAGGAATCTTCCTCGCGTAGGTCTTGGTGAAGAACGGTGCGTATCGCACTTTGAGGGTCAGCCCGATCACCGGACGTCCTTCCGCCGCTACGTCTTCCAGGACGCGCGCAGTCAACTCCTTGAGAGCGTCACTGATCTGGGAGGGCTCGGTCAGGTCCTGCTGAAAGGTGGTTTCGCGGCCGTGTGCGCGGGCGACCCACGGAGTGTCATCCACTTCGCTGGAACCTTCCCCGCGTCCCAATTGCGCGTACCAAGGTCCCATCTTGGGGCCGAACTCCGGGACCAGCTCCTGTGGATCGACCGCTGCGAGCTCCGCCACCGTGGTGATGTCATGCTTCGCCAACCGCTGGGACACTTTGGGACCGACGCCCCACAACTCCTTGGTGGGCCGGGTACCCATAACCTCCAACCAGTTCTCTTTGGTCAGCCGAAAGATGCCAGCGGGTTTGCCGAAATCCGTCGCGTTCTTAGCGCGGACCAAGGTGTCACCGATGCCCACGCTGCAGTGGAGTTGGGTTTGCTCAAGGACTGCAGCTTGTATTTGCCGGGCGTAGGCGTCCGGGTCCTCGGTTTCGACACCCACAAACGCCTCATCCCACCCCAGCACCTGGACGGTAGCCGCCGGCTGGGCACGGAGGGTGGCCATCACTTCGTCGGAGGCCGCCAGGTACGCCTCCTGATCGACGGGCAGGATGATGGCGTCCGGCACTTTGCGGGCCGCTATTCGCAGGGGCATTCCGGAGCCGACGCCGAACGCCCGGGCTTCGTAAGAGGCGGTGGAAACCACAGCCCGTTCCGTAGGATCTCCCCGGCCACCCACAATGACGGGCTTGCCCGCGAGCTCGGGCCGCCGGAGTATCTCGACGGCGGCAATGAACTGGTCCAGATCGACGTGCAGCACCCACGGGATTCCGCTCACGGCACCAGTTTGCCCCATTGGCGGGGGCATTGGCTGTACCTTCACCACCTACTTTGAACTGGGCGGCCGCCGAAATCAACCCATTCCGGGTGCATTCGGGTAGGTCCGCCGCCAAAGAGGGTGGTGGAGGAACGCGTCCTGAGCACCCGCCTCACCGACATAAGCTGAGGTGTGCAGTTTTCACTTTGGCTGGCCCTGGTTGGTGCCGGCACCCTGATCAGTTTCACTCCCGGCGCCGGTGCCATCTTCACCATGAGCAACTCGCTCAATTCCGGCTTCCGACGCTCCCTCTGGGGCATCCTCGGACAGCAGGTGGCGCTGGTCATCCATATCGTGATCGTCGCTTTGGGCGTGGGCGTACTGGTGTCCAACTCGCCGGTGATCTTCAACGTCATCCGATACGCTGGCGCGGCCTATTTGGTCTACCTGGGCATCCGGCAGTTCCTGCACAAACCGGACCTGGACAAAGAAGAGGTTGCGGACAAAAAGAACGAGTCCGCCGTCTCCATGTTCCAACGCGGCATCTGGGTGAACCTGCTGAACCCGAAGGCCATCGTCTTCTTCCTGGCGTTCATGCCGCAGTTCATCCGGCCGGACCAGCCGTTGCTCCAGCAATACGCCGTGCTGACCGCCACAGTCCTGTTCATCGACATCATGGTCATGTGGTTCTTCTTCGCCCTTGCGGCCCGGTCCTTCCAACGGTTCACCCACGACCAACGGGGCCAAACCATTCTCAACCGCGTCTTCGGATGCCTGTTCGTGCTTGTAGGTATCCTGCTCGCCGTCATTCACTAGCCACGGCGGCCTCGGACGCGGTGCTACCGTCGAGGCATGGAAGCTGACTGGATCGAGCACCGGCGTTCGGACGATGGCGAGCACGTGGGCTGGATGAAGCCCGCAGGTGACGGATTCATCGCAATCGACATGCTGGGACGCCCACGCACGGACGTGGTGGATTGGTTCACCGCCGAGGAAACGCTCGATGACCTCGGCCTGCGATACCTCGCCGACCCCCACGAATTAATACTCGACGACGGTGCTTGGCTTCGCGTCCGGATCGCCGAAGTCACACCTGACACGGTCCGGGTGAAGAAGGAAGACTGGGGTGATATGACGGCGCCCCAGATCTATTTCACGGTGCCCAACCCCGTCCCGGAAGACCAGCTTCGCCCGCTTGCCCCTAAGCAGGCGACGTAGATCCCCGCACCACCAGCGAGCTCTCCAGCGTCACATGCGGTTCGTCCAGCGCCAGTCCTTCCATCAGTCCGCGCAATTGCTCCCCCGCCTTGCGTCCCAGCGGGGTTGCGGGCAGGTGCACGGTGGTGAGGCTGGGGTTGCTCGTGGCCGAATAGGGCAGGTCATCGAAGCCCGCCACGGCAAGCTCTTCAGGGATCCGGACACCCTCAACGCGGGCCTCCTGCAACACGCCGTAAGCGTGCGTGTCAGTGCCGCAGACGACGGCGGTCACCCCCTCACGCTGCCAGCCCGGCCAGGCGTCGGCGAACGCGGAAGCGGCAGCACCGACGTCGATCGGGGTGCTGATGACGTGCCCATCGGCCACCAAAAGACCGCATGCTGCCGCCTCCTCCAGGAATGCTTCCCTGCGCAATTGGAAGGTCGCGGTTCCGGTAACGCCGTCCACGTAGGCAGCCCGCGTATGACCGGACGACGCCAAATGACGGGCCAGCTCACGGGCTCCTTGGGCAACATCAAGGTTCACGGACGGCGCGTAGGACTCAAGCCCTGGCGCATCCAGCAGCACCAGCGGTCCGGCCGCGGACAAATCTTCCAGGAACTCTGCACTGGGGGCACCCACCAGCAGACCAGCGGGCCGGAGGGCAAGCAGTTTGCGGACGTCGTCAGCCTGCGGTGACTCACCGGCGTCGGTGACGGAGAGCAGCAGCTGGTACTGGGAGCCCAGCGACTCCCGCACGCCTGCAATGACGTTGGCAAAGAACGGGTTGGACACATCCGGCGTCACCAGAATGACGATGGAACTGACTCCGCGAGCCAACGAACTCCCGATGCTGTCCACGACGTACCCCAGCTCGGAGATGGCGGAACGGACGCGGGAGATGTTGTCGTCGGACACCCGACCCTGCGTCTTGTCGTTGGCCACCAAGGAAACCGTGGCCGTGGAAACGCCGGCGCGCGCCGCCACCATCGCAGCAGTGACGCGGGGCGCACGGGTGTTCCGCCGATCCAGGGATTCCATGCATCGATCGTAGCGTTGTTACACCGCCCTGAGCTGCGACAAAGCATCAAGCGCTTGACGCGATCCACGTTAAGCGTTTGACGTAACCGAAAACCGATGCCAGAATTCCCTTGAATGCTTAGCGCCCTGCCCCGGGCAAGTACCAGGCAGGCCCCAATGACGTGGAGAGAAACGTGGACCCCAAACCCATGACAGCACGCAAGAAGATCATTCTTGACTGCGACCCTGGCCATGACGACGCAGTAGCCCTGCTGCTGGCACACGGCAACCCGGACATCGAACTGCTGGCCGTGACCACCGTGGTGGGAAACCAGACCCTCGAGAAGGTCACCCGCAACGCCCTCTCGGTCGCCACGATCGCCGGCATCACCGGCGTCCCGTTTGCAGCCGGTTGCGACCGCCCCTTGGTCCGCACCATCGAAACGGCCCCCAGCATTCATGGCGATTCCGGCATGGACGGCCCGGAGCAGCCCGAGTCCGCCATCGAGCTGGACCCGCGCCACGCCGTCGACCTCATCATTGAAACCGTCATGGCACACGAGCCGGGCACCGTCACCCTGGTGCCCACCGCCGGCCTCACCAATATCGCCATGGCCGCCCGCAAGGAGCCCCGCATAGTGGAGCGGGTCAAGGAAGTTGTGCTCATGGGCGGCGGCTACCACGTGGGTAACTGGAGCGCCGTGGCGGAGTTCAACATCATCATCGATCCCGAAGCCGCGCACATCGTCTTCAACGAGAAGTGGCCCGTGGTGATGGTCGGCCTGGACCTCACGCACCAGGCGCTGGCCACGGACGAGGTGGTGAACCGCATAGCAAAAATCGGCACCAAGCCTGCCAGGTTCGTCATGGAACTCATGGACTTCTTCCAGAAGACCTACAAGGACGCGCAGGGCTTCGACTTCCCGCCGGTCCACGATCCGTGCGCCGTCGCCTACGTCATCGACCCCACCGTGATGACCACCCGCAAGGTCCCCGTGGACATCGAACTCCAGGGCAAACTCACCCTCGGCATGACCGTTGCCGACTTCCGTGCCCCTGCCCCCGAGGACTGCCACACGTCCGTCGCCGTGGACCTGGACCACCAGAAGTTCTGGGACCTGGTCACCGACGCGATCGAACGGATCGGCGAACCAACGCTCGACGGCGGCGCTGTCGCCACCGCTGAAGTCAACGCCACCGCAGAGGCCATCCTGGCGGGAGAAGCCAAGTAATGTCGGCCCTCGCAGAAACCAAGTCGTCCCGAGGCAACGTCACTGCCCTCATGGTCGCCCTGTTGGCCGCCTGTGTGGCCTTCCAGCTCAATGCCTCCATGCTCAGCCCCGCGCTGGTCACCATGGGCAACGAGCTCAACACGGACCAAGCAACCATCGGCCTGTCCCAGACCTGGTTCTTCACAGCCGCGGCCCTCTTCTCGCTCTTCCTCCCCCGGCTCAGCGACATCGTGGGCCGCAAGAAGATCCTTGTGGGCATGATGCTCCTGATGGCTGTCGGCTCGGTCATCGCCGCACTGGCTCCGGACGTCACGTGGCTCTTCGTAGGCCGCATCATCCAGGGCGTCAGCGGCCCAACGGTTCCGCTCTGCCTGATCATGCTTCGCTCCGCCGTCAGCAACCCCCGCAAGTACGGCACTCTCATGGGCCTCATCACGGCGGTCAACGGTGGCGTGGCCGGCGTCGACTCGTTCGTTGGCGGCTACTTCGCTGAGAACTTCGGCTTCCGCAGCATCTTCTGGCTCATGGTGGCACTGGCCCTGGTTGCCACCGTGTTGATCGCCGTCCTGGCCGGGGAGAGCAAGCCTGCCGCCGGCACCACCATGGACTGGCTGGGCGTATTCTTCATCGTGATCGCCGTGGGCGCACTCCTGACGGCACTGAACGAGGGCGCCAAGCTGGCCACGGCTTTCGACGCCGGCACCCTGACGCTCGCGATCGTGCTCACGGTGATTGCCGTCGTCGCGTTCTTTGCCTTCTGGACTGTTGAGAAGCGTGCCAAGCAGCCCATGGTGGAAACAGTGCACCTGCGCCAACGCTCCACCTGGGCACCGCTGCTGACCACCACCCTGACCATGACGGGCATCTTCGCTGTCATCAACGGCATCGTCCCGGCCTATGTGCAGGCAGCGGATCCGGGCTTCGGCGTTGGTCCCACGGAGATGTCGCTCATCATCCTGACTCCTTACGCACTGCTCGGTTGGCTGTTCGGCCCGATCAGTGGCCGCCTTGCACCGGTTCTTGGCTACACAAAAGTCCTGCGCATCGGCTTGGTCGGCAGCCTTGTTGCACTGGCCATCATCGCGTTCTTCGGGCTCAACAGCCTGCCCATGATGATCGTGGGCACGGCATTGCTGGGCATCATGTACGCCGGTACCGTCAACATCATGCTGAACGGACTGGGCGTTGTCCTCTCGCCGCAGGGCAACCCGGGCTTCCTCCCCGGGATGAACGCGGGCGCCTTCAACCTTGGCGCCGGGTTGAGCTTCCTGGTTCTTCCTGCCGTCCTCGTCGCGACAGCATCATTGAATGACGCCAAGGCCTCCTACCTGACCGTTGTAGTAGTGGGTCTCGCCATCACGTTGGCTGCCTTCGCAGCATCGCTCCTGATTCCGAAGCCTGTCGACGCAGAAGTGACCGACGCTGAAAAGGTGACCGCATGACCAGCACACCCAAGGCGGGAATCGTCGTCGTCGGCTCCCTCAACGCCGACCTCACCATCTACTGCGACCGACTCCCCCAGCCCGGGGAGACGGTTCACGGCAATGGATTTGCCGTGAACCCCGGCGGAAAGAGCGCCAACCAGGCCGTTGCCGCGAGCAAGCTCGGCGGCCAGGTCAGCCTGATCGGCGCCGTGGGAGATGACCCCAACGGCACCATGCTCTTGGACTCGACCGCCAGCGCCGGCGTGGACGTATCCCGCGTCCGACGCTCCGATAAGGCCACAGGTGTCGCGGTGATTTCCGTGGATGCGAGTGGCGAGAACAGCATCATCATTTCAGCCGGCGCCAATGGCACGCTCAGGCCCGCGGACGTTACGCCCGACGCCTTCCGGGATGCGGCCGTGGTGTGCCTCTGCCTGGAGGTGGGGATCGATACCGTGATTGCCGCCGCCCAAGCAGGGCACGACGCCGGAGCGACGGTTCTTCTGAACCTCTCGCCGTACGCTGAGGTGCCGGAGCTTTTGGCCGGGTTGAGCGACGTACTGCTGGTGAACGTGCACGAAGCTTCGCTGTTCCTTGGCACCGAAGCTGACATTCCCGACGTCGAGGCAGAAGCCGAAGCCTGGGAGCCGGTCCGGAGCCAGTTCGCCGACCGTGGATTGCAGCGTGTGCTGGTCACCCTCGGCGCGCGGGGATCTGTGGTTTTGGATTCGCTTGCCCGCGGCGCGGAGGATCACATCACCCGCATCGCCCCGACGCGCGTCAACGCCGTGGACACCACGGGCGCCGGCGACGCGTTCACGGGGGCAGTTGCAGCACGTCTTGCTGCCGGGGAATCCCTGGCCGATGCCGCAGCGTTTGCCTCGGTAGCCGCAGCATTGGCGGCCACGAAGAAGGGGACGCAAGCCGCGTACCCAAGCACTGCCGACGTCGAGCAGCTGCGGGACGCTTAGTCCCAGCCTCCCACCCAACTGGGTCGCAGTTACGGGCGTTCTGAGCTCTCGGAACGCCCGCAACTGCGACCTACTTGGGTTAAGCGGACTTCCGGGCGGCGCGTCGGGCGGCGCGCTCCACGGCCTTGCGGGATAGAGCGCCGTGGCCGGCCATGAGCCGCGGGACCACGACGTAGACCGCAGCCGGAACCACCACCGCGGTCAGCAGGAGTGCCCGCAGGACGGGGTGCCACGGCTCCATGATCGGGCCGAGCAGCAGCATGCCCAGGGACACAAGCGGGAAGATCGCCAACCAGGTGATGAGCGCCCGGGTGTGCACGGATGGCATGTGCGGGCGGGCTGCGGACGTCGTTGCTTCGGGGGCGGCTTGGGCAGTCATGGCATTCTCCAACCAGATAGTTGCAATTGGCTTGGAAACACCATAACCAAGCCCGCCAACAATTACAACTACTTAGTTGGAAACTGGTAATATGACCCTATGGCGTGGGACACAGAGCGAACAAAGGGACTGCTGCTCGAGGCAGCGACGTCGGAGTTTTGCGCGCGTGGACTGGCCGGTGCCCGCATCGACCGCATCGCGGCTGAGGCAGGCGTTAACAAGGAGCGGATCTACCAGTACTTCGGCAATAAGAACGCACTCTTCGACGCCGTGATCGTTGCCGCACTGAGCACCCTCATGGACGAAGTTCCCATCGAGGGCAGTGGGCCCGAGGCCATGGCGGACTACGCCGGACGCCTCTTCGACCACCACCAAACCGATGCCACGGCACCCCGCCTCCTCTTCTGGGAGGGCCTGGAACGGGGCACGGACGTTGTGGGCCTGCCCAAGCGGATGGCCAACTGTGCGTCAAAGGTCAACAGCACCATCGCCGCCCTGCCCGGCATCTCCAGGGAAGACGCCGGAGACCTGCTCATCACCATCGTGAGCCTCTGCGACGCCGCACCCGTACTGCCCGCGCTCGACGGACTGATGGCCGGCGACAGGCCAGGCCGGACCGAAAGGCGACGTGCCGCCGTCGTACGCACCGTTCACCTGGCCGCCGCAGCGCTGGCCGCCGAAGCCAACGCTCCAGCGACCACCGCTTAAGCTCTACTGAGCACCGGCCTCCTCAAACTGCGAGCGCGCGGCGAGGGATTTTTGCGACTGGATCTGCTTCGCCAGCATGAGCTGCGCTTCGTCGCGGATCAGCGTGGGATCGCTCGACGGCGGCACTAGCCCTGCCGCTGCGATCTGGGCACGCGCGTCGTCGTCCACGGTGAAGCCCCATTTGAGGAAGAAGTCGCTCAAGTCAGTGTTCGCGGCCTTGCTGGCCCACACCACAAAGTTGCGCAGACGGTAAACCTCATCCCAGTAGTCACCCTTGGGAGGTCGCTGCTCCCTGATGATCTTGTGCAGCGTCGGCCAGAAGTTCTTGAAGCCCAGGCGGAGCTGTTCGAACATGACCAAACGTTCCATGCCGTCGAACGTGGTCCCGTACACCACCCCATCGCTGCCGATCATGGGCACGGCCGATTCCCACGGCGTCAGGCCGGTGGTCCCATCGGGGACGTGAAGCCGAGGCTGCTGGCCGTACTTCCTGGCGAAGCTGGCATTCACGGCGAGGGAGTAGATGTTCACCGTGACCTCTGTCAGTGACGTTGGCTTGTAGGTCACCTGCTGGTGTTGATGACCCAGCTCGTGATAGATCCCCCAACCCCGCATGCGCAGGCCCTCCACCGTCAGGAGGCGGTCCTGAATGGGCGGCGGAAAGGACGTATGCCCATGCGTGGCGTAGGCGCCAACGTTGGCAATCGCCGAGGGATACCCCACCAGGTGATACGGGTGGGGTTGGCGGGCATGGACTGGACTTGAGCCGTCGTACCCGCTGGTCACGTCCTCGATGGAGATCAGGTCCTCGAACGTGAACATCAAGTCTGAATGGTTCTCTGAGCGATACCGCAGTGCCGACGCGCGCTCTACGGTGACTGTTGCATGCGCACTGACCAGTTCCACGAACGGGGTTGGACGCTCATCGAGCTGCCGCTGGAACTCAAGTTCACTGGTGCGGCCATACACGAAGTAGGGCATAGGCTGCGCGGCGGCGTCGAGCGTGGCGTTGACGTATCCGCCGTCGCCGATCACCTTGTAGTAGATCACTCCGCCGCCGGCATCAGTAATCACGTTCTTTCCCCGCTTAAGTGGGTACTCACGGGACTTCTTGAACTCAGGGCGGGCATCGGCGTCGGGGGCCCCAATCACCAGAACGGCATCCGCGGTCATCGCCTTCACAGAAACGATCAAGGACGCGTTTGCCGGGAGGTGGAACCCGGTGGATTGAAGGTTGGTGGTGCACAGGGAGATCTGCAGCCTATCCTCCTCCGAGCCATGTGAATCCGGCATTGCTGTGACGATTTGGCTGCGCGACTGGCTGGTTCGGGTATCAGCCGCAGCCGGACCGGCAGCCCACGGCACCATCAGGCCACCGGCAACCACCGCCATGGCGCCCAAGGCACCACGCCTGCTGATGGCGTGACGCCCCAGGGCCGCTGTTCCGGCATTATCGGCTTTATGGGAAACGGGGACGGGGCTATGGCTTTCAGTCATGGATCATCCTTTTGTCCGTGCCGATCACTATGACCGGCCTCACGGGTTAAAATGAAAGCGCTTACTATCGATTAAGGCAATAGTCTCAGCGAAATAGCAGAAAAGAATCGCTCACGCCACAAGAAATAGAAAGCGTTTACTAACCTCTTCCACCACTATGTGACAGATTCGACACATAAAATGACTTTCCTGTGGAGTGGCCCCCTAGCCAAGAAGGGGTGCCATGAATCATGCTTGCTGCATGTACTCAACGACGAGCCCATACCGCATCATCACGGTCTGCACTGGAAACATCTGCCGCTCACCCATGGCAGCGCTCATGCTCACCGAAGCCTTCGAAGCGGAAGGGCTCGGCCAGCTCGTTGCAGTGGACTCTGCGGGCACCACCGGGTACGAGGTCGGGCATCCCATCGATCCCCGCGCAGCCCGGGTCCTCACAGCCCAGCACATCGCGTCAGAGGATCATGTAGCCAGGGAATGGCGGCATGACTGGTTCGCCGAACGGGAGCTGATCCTCGCACTCGACGTGGACCACTTCGGCTGGCTGCAGCAAGGCGCCCCGGACCGCCCGTCACTGGAGAAGGTTCGAATGCTGCGCAGCTTCGATCCCCACATGGCAGGGCGCAGCTCCCTGGACCTGGGCATCGAGGACCCTTGGTACGGCGGCCACACTGACTTCGACAACACCTGGACGCTCGTCAAGGCGTCCATCCCCGGAATCGTGCAGTACGTCAAGACAGCGATCGCTGCGGTTGACGACGCCCAAGCCCACGAGCACCAGCAGGTAACCTCTATGTCATGACCCCTGCACCCGTGATCATCGCTGTTGACGGCAGGTCCGGCGCAGGAAAAACCACACTGGCCGTTGAACTGGCGGCCCGCCTTCGGCAGCACCACAAGGTTTCGCTTTTCCATCTGGAGGACATCTACCCCGGCTGGAACGGCCTCCGGACAGGCATTGAACGTTACATCGCCACAGTCCTGACGCCGCTGAGCTCCGGCCAGGCCGCCGAATGGACCAGCTGGGACTGGGAACGGCACTACGACGGCGGACTGAACGTCACACTGCCCGCCGAGATCGTGATTGTTGAAGGCGTTGGCGCTGCGGCAGCTGCTGCCCGTTCCATGCTGGACGCCGTGGTGTGGGTCGAATCCCCCGGTGATGACCGCCGTCGTCGTGCCTTGGCGCGGGACGGAAGCACCTACGAACCGTACTGGGACGCCTGGGCTGCCCAGGAGGATGAGTGGCTTGAAACGGATGCCGTGGCAGGCGCCGCCGACATCCGCGTGCAAAACCCTGCGGACGGAAGCGCTCCTGACAACGTATTGCAGGCCCTTATGTACTTGGCGCCGCTCGCGGCGATCCTCTCGCCCGAACTCAGTGGCCGCCGCGGACTGCAGCTGCGCTCCGAACGGCTGGACATGATGCCCGATGCGGCGCAGCTCTTCCAGTCGCTTTATGGCCGCTCCACGAACGCAGTATGGCTGGATTCCTCAAACGCCTCGGCGGTGGCCGGCAGGTCCCAGGCTGCTGCCCGCAGCCGCTTCAGCATCCTTGCCGACGACGGCGGCACCTACGGTCAGTCGGTCCTTCACCGGGCCGGGGCTACCGAAGTGACCGCCGGGTCCGCCACAGTGACCACGTCGGGACCGTTCTTCCGCTGGCTCGACTCCGTGTGGGGTCGGCGGGCTGTCCGTGCACCCCGCGGCTACGACGGCCAGTTCACGCTGGGCTGGCTGGGATACCTGGGCTACGAACTCAAACGGGAAACCGGCGGCAACGACGTCACCTCGCCCACTCCGGACGCAGCCTTGCTTTTCGCCGGCCGAGCCGTGGTGCTGGACCATCGGGAACAGACTGCCTGGCTGCTCGCCCTGGAAGCGCCCGACGCCGATGCGTGGTTGCGCGAGGCCCGCACCGCCGTCGGGGCTGCTGTGGTCCCGGCTGCCGCGGTCCCTGACTCCGGGACCGCTCCCTCTGGACTCGAGTTCCTCAGCCGCGACTCCGCCACGGACTACAAACGCAAGATCGCAGACTCCCAGCACGAAATCAGTGAAGGCAATTCCTACGAGATTTGCCTGACCACCACCCTTGAAGCCCCAGCCGGGAACCTGGATCCGTGGCGCAGTTACCTGAACCTTCGACGCCGGAACCCGGCACCGTTCGCCAGTTACCTGCGGTTCGGCGAACTGGTGGTCGCGAGTACGTCGCCCGAGCGGTTCCTTCGCATCCTGTCCGATGGGGGCATGCGCGCCGAGCCGATCAAGGGCACCCGACGCCGTTCCCCGGACGCAGCCGAAGACTCGGCGCTGCGGCACGAGCTGGAGACGTCGCCGAAGGACCGCGCCGAGAACATCATGATCGTGGACTTGCTGCGCAACGACCTGAGCCACTTCGCCATCCCCGGTTCGGTGACAGTGAGCCGACTGTGCGCCATTGAAAGCTACGCCACGGTCCACCAAATGGTCAGTACCATCGACGCCCACCTGAAGCCGGGCGCACCACGTGCCGAAGCCCTGGCCGCTGCCTTCCCGGCCGGCTCCATGACGGGTGCGCCGAAGATCAGCACCATGGACATCCTGGACCAGCTGGAGGCTGGGCCACGGGGCATCTACTCGGGCGCCATTGGGTACTTCTCGCTGAACGCTGCCACGGACCTCGCTGTCGTCATCCGCACGTTGGTGGTGAACCCCGACGGCGACGGCGGGCGCACGCTGTCCCTCGGGGTGGGCGGGGCCATCACCGCGGATTCCGTGGCCGATGACGAGTACGAAGAGATCCGCACCAAGGCGTTCGGTGTCCTGTCGACGTTGGGCGCCGAATTCCCGGGCTGAGTTTTTGTACAGCTAATGCCCCTAAGAGCACCCCTAAAGGGCATTAGCTGCACTAAAACTACTGGAGCGTCGCCGTCAATCGGGCCACGTTATCCACATACTTGGCCAACGGGGGTCTGTGCATCCAGTCATCCAACATAAGCTCACGGGACACCTCGCGATATGTGGATTCCACGGCCCGCATGAGGTCCACGGTTTCGGCGCCGAGGAGCATCACCGAGACCTCCATGTTCAGGGAGAAGGAGCGCATGTCCATGTTGCTGGAACCGAGAACGGCCACTTCGTCGTCGATGGTGAAGTGCTTGGCGTGGAGGACGTACGGCGCCCGGTACAGGTAGATACGGACACCGGCACCCAGCAGGGCTTCATAGTAGGAGCGTTGGGCATGGTGGACCAGGAACTGGTCGCCCTTTTCGGAGACGAAGAGCTCAACGTCCACTCCACGCTGCGCTGCGGTAGTGATGGCGTAGAGCAGGGAATCGTCCGGGACGAAGTAGGGGCTGCAGATGGAGATCCGGTGCTGCGCCGAGTAGATCAGGGTGTTGAACAAGCGCAGGTTGTTTTCGGTGGCGAATCCTGGACCGCTCGGCACTACCTGGGCAGTGACTCGGCCCGGAGGCGGCTGGGTTGGCAGGCGCAGCTGGTCCTCCAGTGATTCGTCCGTTTCGCTGAGCCAGTCCGTTGCGAACACCACGTTGAGCGTGGCCACGATCGGGCCCTCGAGCCGGGACATGAGCTCAACCCATTTGCGGCCCACTTTGTGGTGCTTGGGGTTGTTGTAGGAGGGTTCGATCAAATTCTGTGAGCCGGTGAACGCAACTTCGCCGTCGATGACCATGATCTTGCGGTGGTTCCTGAGGTCGGGCCGGCGCCATTGACCGTGGATGGGCAGCAGCGGCAGCATTCGCTTCCACTGGATCTTTCCTGCCTTGAGCCGCCTGATCAGGCGGCGGTACCCTTTGACGCGCAATGTTCCGATGTGGTCGAAGAGCAGCCTGACGGTGACACCGCGGTCAGCCGCGTTTTCCAGCTCGGTGAGCAGTTCGTCCGTCACGGAGTCGCTGCTCATGATGTAGAACTCGGCGTTGACGTAGCTCTTGGCGCCCTTGACTGCCTGGGCCATGGCTTTGATGGACTCTTCGTAGCCGGGAATCAACTCAACTTTGTTGCCGTCGACCATGGGCAATGAGCCGAGCCGGTGGTTCAGCTCTCCGGCCGACTTCACCCATTCCGGCCCGGAGTACACGCTCACGGGATCGGACAGATCGGAGGTCACCGCACGAACACGGCGATTGACCTCTTCCTGCTGCTCACGCCTGCGCCGGGACAACTTGAAGTTGCCGAAAAGCAGGAACAGGACGAACCCCACAGATGGGATGAGAAACACAGCCAAAAGCCAAGCCATGGCGGTGGTGGGACGGCGGTTGCCGGGGATGATGCCCAGCAACACGATGCGCATGACGACTTCCGCAATGGCCCACGCTCCAAGCAACCAGGTCCACTCCTGGCCAAACGGAAAAGGAAAGAGCACCCGACAAACCCCCACAGTTCATGAACAACAGTGAGCACAGCCTATCCGGCAAAGTCCCCTCCACCGGGTCCGCACTAAGCTGGGAGCATGACTTCACCTGCCCCGACGGTCCTTGTTTTCCTGGACCCGGCCTTCGAAAACGGACGCATCGCCGATTCCAGCCAGCCTCAGCTCATGGCAACGGACCTGGGTGCCACCCGCGGCGACGGCGTGTTCGAATCGCTCCTCGCTGTCCAAGGACGTGCCCGCAAAGTCCAGGCCCACCTGAACCGGCTGGGCAGTTCCGCGGCGGCCTTGGACTTGGCGGTCCCCGAGCAGGATGTGTGGCGCAAGGCGATCGAGACCGCCATCAACGAATTCCGCGACATCCACCCCGCACCCACGCCCGAAGAGGACGAAGTCGTCGTCAAGCTGATCGTGACACGCGGTGTTGAAGGTGCCGCCAGCCCCACATGCTGGGTACAGGCTTCGCCCTCGCCCGCGGGCAGTCGCCGGCAGCGCGAGACGGGCATCGACGTCGTACTTTTGGACCGTGGCTTCGATACCGAAGCCGGCGAACGCGCGCCATGGCTGCTCCTTGGCGCCAAGACGCTCTCCTACGCGGTCAATATGGCGGCGCTGCGCTACGCGCACAAACAGGGCGCTGACGATGCGATCTTCACATCCACTGATGGGCGTGTCCTGGAAGGCCCGACGTCCACTGTGCTGCTGGCGCATCTGGAAACGGTCGACGACGGCGAAGGTTCCGTCAGGACTGTTCGCCGCCTCATCACGCCCCAACATGACAGCGGCATTCTCCCGGGCACGTCGCAGGGTGCGCTGTTTGCCGCCGCGAAGGCTGCCGGCTGGGAGCTTGGCTACGGGCCGCTGGTACCCCAGGACCTGTTCGATGCTGATGCTGTGTGGCTCATCTCCAGCATCCGCCTGATCGCACCCGTGAACCACATCAACGGCAAGGAAATCGGCACCCCCTCCGTGCGGAAGCAGCTCACCGCCGAACTGAACGAATTGTTCGCGGGGATCGAATAGGCGCTCCGATCCACAGGCATTCGCCGACGGAGCTCCGCATGGAACCTAGCAGATAACAAGTAGAGTAATTGCTCGCGTGACTCAATGATTAGGAATTCTTGGTCTCAGCCAAGAGCAATTTGTGCGTCCAATCGCATTCCTTATCCTCCTTGAAATGGTCATTACGCATGTGATGAATCTTGTTGTCGTGTTAGTTGGATCACGTCCGGCTGGTACTACTTCAGACTTTGACGGCTAACTTCCCGGAGGGAATATGGGACTCAGCTCCCCCACAAAAGCCGAAGCATCGGCAACCGAGGCGCAGTCCCGGACTGATGCCTCAAACACAGGACTGCGCCGGTCCATGGAGGCCCGGCACCTGGTGATGATCGCCATGGGCGGCGTCATCGGCTCAGGCCTGTTCGTTAGTTCCGGATACACCATCGCCACGGCAGGGCCCCTTGGTGCGGTGCTGGCATTCCTCATCGGCGCCGTGGTGGTCTACCTGGTGATGGCCTGCCTCGGGGAGCTCGCTGTTGCGTTCCCCGTCTCAGGCGCCTTCCACATCTACGCAGCCCGGACGATCGGCCCGGCCACTGGATTCGCCACCGCCTGGCTCTATTGGCTCTGCTGGGCCGTCGCGCTAGGGTCTGAATTCACCGCAGCGGGGTTACTCATGCAGCGTTGGTTCCCTGGCGTCGACGTCTGGATCTGGTGTTTCGTGTTCGCCACCGTACTGTTTACGCTGAACGCCATTTCATCGCGTGTCTTTGGTGAATCGGAGTTCTGGTTCGCGCTCATCAAGGTCGCCGCCGTCGTCGGCCTGATCATCCTGGGTGGCGCCGCGTTGGCAGGCTTCCACCCCCTCGCTGCGGGCGACTACCCCTCCTTTGGCGAGAACTTCACCACGCCGGACGGGCTGTTCCCGAACGGCTTCACGGGAGTCTTTGTCACCTGCCTGGCAGTGTTCTATGCGTTCTCCGGCTCCGAACTGATCGGTGTCGCCGCAGGCGAAACGGCCAACCCCGGCGCGAACATCCCCAAAGCCATGCGGACCACGGTCATCCGGCTCATGATCTTCTTTGTTGGCGCGATCGTGGTTATCGCAGCCACCATTCCCTACGAGCAAGTCAGCGTGGACGAAAGCCCGTTCGTCACCGTCTTTTCCATGCTGGGTATCCCGTACGCCGCCGACATCATGAACTTCGTGATCATCACGGCTCTTCTCTCCGCGGGCAACTGCGGGCTCTTCTCGTGTGCCCGGATGCTGTTCTCGTTGGCCGACGAAGGCCACGCGCCCAAGGCGTTCCGCAAGTTGACCAAGCGCGGCATCCCGATGGTGGCCCTTTGCGTGAGCATGCTCGGCGGCCTGGCATCCCTGATCAGCAGCGTGGTCGCCCCGGCAACGGTCTACCTGGTTCTTGTCTCGGTGGCCGGTTTCGCGACGGTTGGTGTCTGGATGTCCATCGTCGCTTCACACTTCATCTACCGCCGGACCTTCGTCAAAAACGGTGGCGACCTCAGCACCCTCCCCTACAAGGCGCCGTTGTTCCCCCTGGTTCCGATCCTCGCGTTCGCACTGTGCGTGGTGTCGCTGATCGGTATCGCGTTCGATCCCAACCAAGTGGCGGCACTCTTGTTCGGTGTTCCCTTCGTGGGGGCCTGCTACGCCGTCTTCTACTTCAAATACGGGCGACGGCGGTCGCTCAAGAAAGCGGTGGACGCTTAGGGCTGCGGTGGCGCCTGCTTCTTGGCCGCCCGCACCGGGTGCTCGCTCAGAATGGACAGGCGGTTGAAGGCGTTGATTCCGATGGCAGCCATGCAGAGAACACTGATCTGCTCGTCGCTGTAGTGCTGTCGTGCCTGGTCGAATAGCTCGGGGCTGGGCCGCGAGGAGCTCATCCGGGTGATCTGCTCGGCGATTTCCATGGCCACCACTTCGGCGGGCTCGAAGAGCTGGACTTCCTTGTAGACAGCCACCAGGGACAGCCGCTGTTCAGTCTCGCCGTACTTCAGGGCCCGGCGATGGTGAAGGTCCAGGCAGAATGCGCAGCCGTTGATCTGTGAGCAGCGATAGTTGATGAGTTCAAGGGTCCGGCGCGAAATACCGAGCCGGTCGGCCTCTTCAACAAGTTGCTGTGAATAGTGGCTCAGGGTGGCGTAGAGATCCGGCTGCTGCTTGTCCAAATAGCCGGCAAGGCGCGGCTGTGTTTCCTGTTCGGGCATGTTTGGAGCCTAACGCAAAGGGGCCGAGCACCCTCAAGTGAGCGAGCGTCGGCCAAAACCCGACAGGAAGTGAGCGAGCGTCGGCCAAAACCCGACGGGAGGTGAGAGAGGATCCTACTCGCGGGCGGAGGGGGTGTCGGCGGCGAGGCGGATGCCGTGCTCCGCCAGCCACACCGGGTTGAAGGCTTTGCTCAGGTAGTTCGTACCGGCGTCGGGGGCTATGGCCACCACCACCGAGCCGTGGGGTGCGGCGCGCGCCACCCGCAGGGCCGCAGCCACTGCGAGCCCCGACGACGGACCCAGCGCAAGCCCTTCCTCATCGAGGAGCCGGTGCACGGTGGTGTAGACCTCATCGTTGGGGATCCGGAGGAACCGGTCCACAATGGCGCGGTCGAAGGCCTTGGGCCACTCCGGTTCCGGCCAGGAGTTGCCCACGCCGTCCACCAGGATTTCGCCGGGATGCCCGCCACTGTAGGCAGAGCCATAGGGATCAGCCCCGACGACTTCCAGATGTCCGCCAGGCCGCAGGGCAGCCACACGTTCCTTCAAGAACCGGCCATTCCCGCTGATGGTCCCACAAGTCCCGATGCCCGCAACGAAATGCGTCACCAAGCCGCCGGTCTGCTCCCAGATCTCCGGGCCAGTGGCTTCGTAGTGTGCAAGAGGATTGGCGGGGTTGTCGAACTGCATGGGCCGCCACGCACCGGGCGTCTCGGCCGTAATCCGCGCAGCCACTGCCCGGGCGTTCTCCGGCGACTCGGACGGCGCATTCCAGTCGGTCAGGATCACGCGGGCGCCGTAGTTGTGCAGCGCGGCGAGCTTCTCCTCGGAGATCGTGTCGCCCGTGACCACCACCACCGGATGCCCCGTCAGGTGGCCAATGAGCGCCAGGCCAATCCCGGTATTGCCGGACGTGCTCTCCACGATGGTGGCCCCGGGTTTCAGCTCGCCCGACCTTTCAGCCGCCCGCACCATGCTCAGCGCGGTCCGGTCCTTGATGGAGCCGCCGGGGTTTTCGGACTCGAGCTTGACGCGGATGGCGCTGCCCAGTCCGCGGCTGAGCGCCTCCAACGTCACCAGCGGAGTGTTTCCCACCTTGTCCAGAACCGAAGCATCCAGCCCGTCCGGAACAGTGGAAGCCGCATGTACACCATGTTTGCGAAACGCCGTGCTCACTGCGCATCCTCCCCGTCCGCTGCTGGGAAAACCTGGTCAATGACGTCGTGCAATTCAACCCGCGCCCGCTCCACGAGGTCCGGTGCCGACGGCCTGTCGGCCAGCACGTCCGCGAGCCGACCCACGACGGCGCCCGTCCCCTTCCCGAGAGGTTGCGCGGCTCCGGCTTCAAGCAGCAAATAGGACGCTGTCAGGGCCTCGATCGTCAGGAGCTTTTCCAGAACACCCAACGACTTTTCGAGTTGCTGCAAGGCGAGCGGGGCAAGGGTTGAATGGTCCTCGACGTCGGCGGACAGGGTTGGTGCGCCGAGGGTTGCCGGGGCGGCCAGGAACTTGAGTTCGGCCAGCAGTCCGGCTGCGGAGTACCACAGCAGCCCGGGCAGTTCCTCCTGGGCAAGGCCCGGCGCACCCGCCTCAGAGGACGCAGCCTCCAGATGCCTTGCCCGGATGGCCCGTTGGGGTGGATACAACTTGGCGATGCGCCGTTCACTGGAAATTCCCACATGCGCCAAGGCCAGCCGCAGGCTTTCGAACGCAAGAGCCAGTTGCATCGGTTGGAAGTTTCCGCCGGAGACCATGTAACCGGATTCAACGTCCACCAAGGGATTGTCGCCGCGGCCGTTGAGCTCGACTTCCAACGCAACACCGAGCTGTGTCACCAAGGACCGGAATGCCCCGTGCGTTTGCGGCGCAGCCCGGAAAGACAGCGCGTCCTGCACTGAGACCTCGGGACGGACGTCCTCCAGCCATCCACCCCTCAACAGGTGACGCACAGCAGCAGCCGAGTCCCGCTGCCCGTCCACCGCCTTGGCCCCCTGGATAGCCGGCGAAAACGGGCTGAGGTTCCCGCCGCCGTCGTACCTTGCGATGGTCTCCAGCGAGAGGGAAAGCGCGACGTCGGCCAGTTCGGCTATGCGTTGCAAACGCACCAGGGCGAGGGTTCCTACGCCCACGGAATACGCGTTGGCGCTAACCAGCGCGAGCGCTTCGCCCGGCGCGAGGACCAATGGTTGGAGGCCGGCGCCTGCGAGCGCTTTGGCCCCCGGCACCAAGGTTCCATCGGCATCGAAGGCTTCACCCTCACCTATTGCGACGGCAGCGACGGCGGCGAGCTGGGTCAGGTCGGACGAGCCCACCGAGCCTTCACGTGGGATGGCGGGAAGGACTCCGCGGTTGATCATCTCGACGTAGAAACCAGCTGTTTCCGGACGGACACCGGAGCCGCCCCGGCTGAAACCTATGAGCCGGGCAAGGATCACTGCCCGGGCAGAAGCACGGTCCAGATACGAGCCCACACCGCTGTTGTGATACCTGACGACTTGGATTTGGTACGCCAGGAGGGACTTCTCCTCCACAGCGGTGTCGCGGCCGGATCCGAGTAAGGTGTTGAGCCCGTAGACACGCTGCCCCGACGTGGCGGCACGTTCAAGCACATCCCGGGATCGGGCCAGCAAAGACAACGTATCTTGGTTGAGTTTCACGTGAAACGTCGGGTCTGCAGCAGCCACGGCCACACTCCACGCAGATACCGGCGCCGTTCCCAAGAGTAGGGTCCGCGGCTCAGCTGACGCCATCAGAAGTCCAGGAGATTCTGCCGGAAACCACCGTTGCCGTAAGTCTTCCTCAACAACCCGCGACGCCTCAGTTCGGGAGTGAGCTTGTCCAGCACACCATGCACCGTTACGGGATCAACGAAGCCCGAGAAGAGGAACCCGTCGCCACCCACCTCAGACCCTGTCGACTCGAGGTAGTCGGCAATTTCGCCGACCGTGCCGATGATCGAGTCTCCCGCTCCGCCACTGCGCGCCTGCAGGATCTGGCGCAGCGTGGACCCCGGAGGCGCCGCTTTGGCGAAGTGTTCCAGTGTCCCTTGGTTGCTGTTGGTGCTCAGTTCCGGAAGGGGTGCGTCGAGGTCGAACTGTTTGAAGTCGATCACGGACAGGTAGGAGATGGAGTTGAGCTGGCTGTCGATGTCGCGCTGGGTAAGCTCACGACGCCGGGCCCGCAATTCCCCGGCCTCGGCCGCAGAACCAACCACGGTGGGCTTCAGGACGAAAAGCACCTTGACGTCGTCGGGGTTCCTGCCGGCTTTGGCAGCCTCCGCACGGATCGAGTCACGGTAGGACTTCATCCCGTCAACGCCACGGGCCAGGGCAATGGCCACATCAGCGTGTCCGCCCGCGAACGCCTTGCCCCGGGGAGAGGCACCGGCCTGCACCAGCACGGGTTCCTCCGGCAGCGGCGCCGTGTTCAGCGGACCGCGGACTTTGAAGAAGTCGCCCTGGTGGTTGATCGGGTGAACTTTGCTGTGGTCCGCGAATACTCCGGCGTCCACATCCTCAAGAACAGCGCCAGGCTCCCAGCTCCGCCAAAGCCGCCTGACGACGTCAACGAACTCCTCCGCCTTTTCGTAGCGAAGATCGTGCTCGATCTGCTGGTCCAGCCCGTAATTCTGCGCGGCGAGGTCACTGCCCGAGGTAACGACGTTCCACCCCAGCTGCCCCTCGGAAAAATGCTGCAACGTCGCGAGGAGACGGGCGGCCGTGAAGGGCGGGTAGAAGGAAGCGCTGACCGTCGGCACGATGCCCAGGTGTTCGGTGGCGGCGAGAAGGTACGGGACCAATGCCAGCGGATCATGTTTGGGCGCGAAGGACGCGTGGGCCAAGGACACCTCGGCCGAACCGCCATACGTATCAGGAACCGTGAGCGAGTCCTCGATGATGAACAGGTCCAGGCCGGATCGTTCAAACGCCCGGACGGCCTCCTGGTACAGGGCGGGTTTTTCCAGTCGTAGCCCAGGCCGTAGCCGGGCGTACCCCAGCCCTGGACACCGAATCCGTGGCCCACAAACCATCCAAAGTGCAGCATGGGCTTGAGTGTAGAACTGCTCTGTCCGTTCACCACGACCTGATTTCATGCGAAGTTACAGGGGGTCGTACTGGGTCAATTATGCTCCCGGGACGTCACAATTGGACGTGCCCCGGCCCCTCCCGGTTTCCACATACAGCGGTCACCTTGTTCCGCAGACAGGAGGCGTCGGGAATGATCGCTGTATGAGTGCATCAACCGCCCGCCCTTCGGCCAAAGACAGGCTGTCCAGCGTCTGGGCCCTCAAGGGTTACAAGCGTGAATGGCTGCGGCATGACATCATCGCGGGCGCCGCGCTGTTTGCCCTGCTGGTGCCCGCCGGGATGGCTTATGCGCAGGCAGCCGGGCTTCCACCTGTTACCGGACTCTACGCGACCGTTGTGCCGTTGCTCGCCTACGCCGTCGTTGGGCCTTCCCGCATCCTTGTCCTGGGACCCGACTCGGCCCTGGCCCCGCTGATCGCCGCGGCGATTGTGCCGCTGGCGGCGGGAAGCAGCGGGAAGTCGGTGGCATTGGCAGGACTCTTGGCCGTCCTGGTGGGTGCCTTCATGCTCGCGGGCTCAGCCTTGAAGCTCGGGGCAGTCACGGGCCTGCTGTCCAAACCGATCCGGCTTGGGTACCTCAACGGGATCGCCCTTTTGGTAGCGCTCTCGCAGCTGCCGGCGTTCCTGGGGATTGAGGCCGACGGCGACATCTGGCACAAGCTCGCGAAGGTCACCACTGGGGTGCTGGGCGGCGAGGTCAACATCACCGCGCTGCTGCTGGGCGTGGCCTCGCTGGCATTGATCTGGGTCCCAAGGGTCCTGAAATGGAAGGTTCCGGGCGTCCTGCTGGCGGTGGTTGGCTCCTGCGTTGCGACGGCGGTCTGGGGCCTCAACGACGACGTCAAGGTCACCGGGGAATTGCCCCAGGGCCTGCCGATGCCCGCGCTTGGCGGCATTGGCTGGGCAGACGCGTTAACGTTGCTGCCCGCCGCTGCCGGCATTGCGCTCATGGTCTTCGCGGATACGGGAGTGCTGTCCCAAACCCTGGCCGCGAAGGAAGGCAAGCGGGTGTCCGGCAACCGGGAGATGGCAGCGCTCGGGGCGGCCAATGCTGCCACCGGCTTGCTGGGGGGATTCCCGATCTCCGGCAGCGCCTCCCGAACCCCTGTCGCCGTGGACGCTGGTGCCAAGTCCCAGATGACCGGCGTTGTGGGAGCGGTGCTGGTGCTGGCCTTCATGCTGTTGGCTCCGGGCGTGACCGCGTATCTGCCTTCGGCAACTCTGGCCGCCGTCGTGATTGCGGCGGCGATTGCCTTGGCCGATCCAGCAGGCGTCCGGCGGCTCCTGAGCATGAGCCGGAGTGAATCCGTAGTAATGCTCGCCGCGTTCCTGGGAGTTCTCACAGTGGGCGTTCTCCAGGGCATCGTCGTAGCCGTAGCCTTGGCGCTCCTGGATTTCGTACGCAGGGCGTGGGACCCGTATCGAACAGAGCTCGGCTCCGAGGAGGGCCTGCCCGGCTACCACGACCTCGAGAGGCACCCTGGTGCCGAACGCATCCCCGGCCTCCTGATTTTGCGCTTCGATGCGCCCCTGTTCTTCGGGAACGGACAGGTCCTGGCAACCTTCGTTCGCGAGCAACTGGACGAATCCCTTGACGAGGGCGAACATCCCATTACCCACGTCGTCCTCGCCGCTGAGCCCATCACCGGGATCGACACCACAGCCCTGGACGATCTGGTCACGCTGGACGAATGGCTCGCAAGCAAAGGCGTGGACTTGGTGTTCGCCGAGCTCAAAGGACCGGTGAAGGACAAGTTGATCCGCTTGGGCACAGCGGCCCGTTTCACACCCGCCCATTTCTTCCCCACTGTCGGGGCTGCGGTGCGCGCGCTCAGGCGCGAATAGCTCCAGCCTCTCCGATTACGCAACATGACGAGGGTGCAGGTACGTGCAAGTGCAGCCCGACGCCCGCGGATGTTACGTTTTTCTTGAGTAATGAGTACCAGCGCAAAGCCCTGACTTGCTGGTCGGCAACCCTCTCTCCGGCGGGGTGCCTCAGGTGACTACTCGGCGTATCGACAACTCGAACTGCAAGCGTGACTGAGGAGCACCAGCAATGCCTGAACCCACTGAAGAAAAACTCTCTTACCGCCTGATTACAGGCCCGGATACCCGTGATTTCTGCGAGCGTATCCACAACTCGCTGGCAGAAGGCTACGTACTCCACGGCAGCCCGGCCGCCACATTCAATGGCACCGACGTCATCGTTGCCCAGGCCGTCGTCCTTCCGGCCGCGATTGCCACTGCGGATGCCGCCGTCGCCAACGCCGTTGACCAGTTGGAGAACTACGACGACGAAGAAGCATTCGAGGGCCACGCATGAGCTACGCAGGTGACCTGACCCCGCAGGACGCGTGGGCCAAGCTTGAAGAAGGCGCCATCCTGGTGGATGTACGCACCGAGGGCGAGTGGGCCCACATCGGTATCCCGGACACCAAGGCAACCGAGAACGATCCCCTGTTCATCCAGTGGAACCTCGCTGGCGGCATCCCCAATTCCCGTTTCATCGAGGACCTGCAGCAGCAGGCGCCCGAGGACGACACCGTGGAGCTCGTCTTCATTTGCCGCTCGGGCCAGCGCTCAATCTCCGCCGCCATCGCTGCAACGCAGGCCGGTTTCACTGCCTATAACGTCCTTGAGGGCTTCGAAGGCGAACCGGACCGCTACGGGGAGCGCACGGTCAATGGTTGGAAGAACCGTGGCCTGCCGACGAATCTGGGGACCGAGTAAGTGACGTTCAATCCCGACGCCGCCGGCTGGAGCCCTGACACCCAGGCCGTCCGCGGCGGCCTTGACCGCACAAATTTCCAGGAAACGGCCGAACCCGTGTTCCTGAACTCCGGCTTCGTTTACGAATCCGCCGCAGCTGCCGAACGGGCCTTCACCGGTGAGGACGAACGTTTCGTCTACTCCCGCTATGGCAACCCTTCCGTGGCCACGTTCCAGGAGCGCTTGCGCCTGCTCGAAGGAACCGAGGCATGCTTCGCCACCGCGTCCGGTATGTCCGCAGTCTTCACCGCCTTGGGTGCGCTGTTGGCTGCCGGTGACCGCGTTGTTGCTGCCCGTTCCTTGTTCGGCTCCTGCTTCGTGATCCTGAACGAGATCCTCCCGCGGTGGGGCGTCGAGACCGTTTTTGTGGACGGCCCGGACCTGGACCAGTGGCGTGAGGCCCTCTCGGAACCGACCACCGCGGTCTTCTTCGAATCGCCGTCCAACCCCATGCAGGAGATCGTCGACATCGCTGCCGTCAGCGAACTGGCGCATGCCGCAGGGGCGACGGTCGTCGTCGACAATGTCTTTGCCACTCCCCTGCTGCAGCGCTGCGGTGAGCTGGGCGCGGACGTGATCGTCTATTCCGGCACCAAGCACATCGATGGCCAGGGACGTGTCCTCGGCGGCGCGATCCTGGGCACCAAGGAATTCATCGATGGCCCGGTCAAGCAGCTCATGCGACACACCGGTCCTTCGCTTTCCGCCTTCAACGCCTGGGTCCTCACCAAAGGCCTGGAGACCATCGGGCTGCGCGTAAACCACAGCTCGGCGTCCGCTTTGAAGATCGCGGAGTGGCTTGAGCAGCAGCCCGCCATCAGCTGGGTCAAGTACCCCCTGTTGAAGTCACACCCGCAATACGAGCTGGCCGCGAAGCAGATGAAGGCCGGCGGTACGGTGCTGACGTTCGAGCTGCTCCCTTCCGCGGGACGTTCTGCCAAGGATTCCGCGTTCGCGCTGCTCGATGGCCTCCGCGTCATCGACATCTCCAACAACCTTGGCGACTCCAAGTCCCTCATCACCCACCCGGCCACCACCACCCACCGGGCCATGGGTCCGGAGGGCCGCGCGGCCATCGGACTCAGCGACGGCGTTGTCCGTTTGTCTGTGGGCCTGGAGGACGTGGACGACCTCATCCTGGATCTGGAGAAGGCCCTCAAACAGGTCTAACCTTGCTGCCATGAGCGGGAACCATCCCTATCGCCGTGCCGGAGCGGTCATCGTTGCCGGCACGGTGGTGTGGTTCGTTGGAATCTCGCCGGTCTCCCGCGTCTACATCACCCCGGACAACGCCGCACGCCTGCGCATGCTGACAGCCAGCCAGCGCAGCTGGATTGCGGGGCAGCATCTGACCGCTGTGGGAACCGTCGCAGTCCCGGTGGGATTCGCCTACCGCCGGGGATCCAACACGCCGTTCCTCACGTACTCCGCGCTGCACGTTGTGGCGTTGGCAGCCCTCGGCGGGAGCCTTCTCTCCCTGCCCGTCCAACGGTGGATCGGTGTCACGGCCGCGGCCAGCGCACCTGTCTATGGCGCCATCTTGGTAGCTAAGAAGGACATCCCGCCGTTCTTCTTCTACTTGGTGGAGGGACTGACCGGCGCCTACCTGATGACATGGGAGGAATCCGAAGCCGACAAGCCTAGGGCCGCCTGACCCGGGTCAGCATGGGCGCCGGCTCCCTACGCGCGTCAGCGGCGCAGCCGCGCACCGTCACCTTCGCAGCATGCCCGACGACGGCGGCCAAGGCTTGGTTGGTGGGCGGACTGCCCGGCTGGCTTTGCCGATCCCGCTGCCTTTTGTTGTAACGCACCGCGGCTTCGCGTTGTTCATGGGCCCCGTTGCCTCGTTCAAGCAAGGCCGAGATCCCCGCTTTGACCAGCTCCAATTCGCTGTGGTCATCCAGGACCGGGCTCACGTAGTCCACCAGCGCCCACACAACCTCCGACGCCGGCCGGGGACGGAAATCACCGAAGTCCAGGAGATCTCCGCGCAGCCCTGAATTACTGGCTTGCCAGCTCGCCATCCGCAGGAGTGCCGTGGGCACCGCTGTGGGCTCAACGCCGTCGAGCATTTCCAAAGAATCCGTCTCCACCAAAGCCCGCACCAGCACGGCAATCAAGGCCGCGTCCTCGGCGCGGAGGCAGACATCGGCCACGCGGACCTCCACGGTGGGGTGGTTCATGGAAATGCGGGCGTCAAAGTAGATCATGCCCTCATCCAGGATGACGCCTGTTTCCAGGAGTCGTTTCACGATGCGTCGATAGGCGGTGAGCGAACCGAAAATGGCCGACGGTCCGGAAGTGGGCCACCGGTTCCATGCCTGCGTGCGGTAGCTGTCGAAACCCGTAGGAAGTCCGCGCCAGTACGGCGAGTTGGCGGTGAGGGCCGTGAGCACAGCGAGTTTGTCGCGGATGTGGTCCAGCACCACCACACCTTCCTCGGGTGACTCCACTGACGTGTGAACATGGAATCCGCACGTCAGTTGTTCCGTGGCAACGATCCCGAAGCGATCCAGCATCGCGGCATAGCGGGGATGAGGAGTGGTGTGCGTGTTCGAGGCCAAGGGAGACGTGGCGATCGCGGCCACCCGGGCTCCGTGCTGGCGGGCGGTCTCGTTGGCCATTGCCCTGCCACGGTGGATCTGCTGCAGGAGCTCGGTGTAGCTGTGGCAGGGACGGGTCTGGGTTTCGATTTGCTCCAGCTTGAGTTCGTGGCTGAGGCCCGTGGCGGTTGTGGGCTCTTCGTGGCCTGCCAGCAGCGCATCCGCGAGGGCCAAGGGCTCGCCCGTCACAGGATCGACGATGAGCAGCTCTTCCTCAACCCCGAAAGTCCGCATGCTCCATTCTGCGCCCGGCGGCCGGTGGAGGACAGGGCTTGCATGCCTCCACCGGGTGGAGCCTAGTCCTGGAAGTACTCGATCTTCGCGCCGATGGTGTTCAGTCGCTCGGCCAGGTCCTCATAGCCGCGCTCGATCACGTAGATGTTGCGAAGTTCGGAGGTTCCCCTGGCTGCCAGCATCGCCAAGAGCAAGCAGGCGGCAGGGCGCAGGGCCGGCGGGCAGCCGATTTCCGCGGCACGCCACTTGGTGGGCCCGTTGACGTAGATCCGGTGCGGATCGAGCAACTGAACCTGGGCGCCCAGCTTGTTGAGCTCCGTCAAATAAATGGCACGGTTCTCATAGACCCAGTCGTGGATCATGGTCTGGCCCTCGGCATTGCCCGCAATCACGGCGAAGAACGGCAGGTTGTCGATGTTCAGGCCCGGGAATGGCATGGGGTGGATCTTGTCCTGCGGTGCGCGGAGCTCGGAGGGCTTGGTTGTGACGTCCACCAAGCGTGTCCGGCCGTTGCGGGCCATGTACTCACCGGAGATTTCGAGGTTCTGGCCCATCTGCTCCAAAGTGGCGAGCTCGATTTCCATGAACTCGATGGGAACCCGGCGGATGGTGACCTCGGAGTTGGTGACGATGCCTGCGGTAATCAGGCTCATGGCCTCGATGGGGTCCTCGGACGGGAAGTACTCAATATCGACGTCAATGGCGGAGCGTCCGGTGATCTTCAGCGTCGTGGTTCCGACGCCGTCAATCGCCACTCCAAGCCCCTGCAGGTAGAAGCAGAGGTCCTGGACCATGTAGTTGGGGCTGGCGTTGCGGATCACGGTGGTACCTTCGCGGTGCGCGGCGGCCATGATGGCGTTCTCGGTAACGGTGTCACCGCGCTCGGTCAGGACGAAGGAACGGTCATGGGCGTCAGCCGGAGGCGCAGAAACAGAGTAGAAGCCGGACTTCGCTTCAACCTCAAGTCCGAACTGGCGAAGCGCCTGCATGTGGGGCTCCACGGTCCGCGTGCCGAGGTCGCAGCCACCGGCGTAGGGCAGCAGGTATTCGCTGGTCTCGTCCAGCAGCGGACCGAGCAGCATGATGACGCTGCGGGTGCGTCGGGCGGCATCGACGTCCATTGATCCAAGATCCAGGACCTCGGGGCGGCGGATACGGAGATCGCTGCCGTTGAGCCATGTACATTCCATGCCGATGGACGTCAGTACCTCGACGATCCTGTTGACTTCCTCGATGCGTGCCAAGCGGCGCAGCGTGGTGGTGCCACGGTTGATCAGGCTCGCGCACAACAGTGCGACGCCTGCATTCTTACTGCTGTTGACGTCCACTTCGCCCGAAAGGGTTCGGCCACCCTCGACGCGGAGGTGGGTCATCTGCGGCTTGCCTACTTTGACGATGGAACGCCCGAAAATGGCCTCGAGCCGTTCGATCATCCGGAGGCTCAGATTCTGTTTACCTTGCTCCATCCGGGCGATTGCGCTCTGGCTGGTTCCCAGCTCGGTAGCCAGCTGCCCCTGCGTCCACCCTTTTTCGCCACGGGCGTTGCGGAGCAGAAGGCCTACGTGTTCAGCGGTAGGTTGAGTCATATCCAAGAAATATCACAGGTGAGCTAGAACTCTCGAACAAAACGCCGTTTGAGCGGCTAACGTCACACCATACCCGTGCCGTGAGATATAGGGCTCGACGGCGGCCACTCATCGCAGGCGAACGCTTTCCCTCAGTCGCCATCGGGCAGTAGTACCCATTGCGGTCCGCGGAGCAATACCAAACCATGGAGGGAAAGCTCAGGGGGAAACATGCCTTTCTACGGCGCCGACGTCGACCAACTCAAAGCACTTTCGAAGGCTTTGGCCAACGGTGCGTCACTGCTGACCAGCCGGGCCCGGGAGCTCGACTCGTTGATCGCCCAAGGCATGACCGGCCAAGGCGGCGGTTGGCAGGGCCAGGATGCCAAGCGTTTTGCCGCAGATTGGCAGGGCCGCCTGAGGCCGTTGCTGCAGACAACCACGCGGGGCCTGGAAGAGGCGTCACAGTCCGTGCTCACCAACGCCGACCAGCAGTCCTCCGCATCCACGGAAGGTGCGGGCAGCGAGGCCACCACCAAGACCACCGCGGCCAATCCGAACCCTGGCCAGCCCACACCGCAGGAAATCCTGGACGAATACCAGGTCAGCGACGCGGAGACCACCAAGTGGCCCGGAGACTGGGATCCCCTGCGCTTCGTCGTTGACCAACGGGAGGTCACCGAGAAGGAAGCGGAACTCCTCAACGGCTTGGGTCCTTTCGAGATGAACGCCTTCAAAGACATTCATGATGACGCTTTCAGCACTGCCGATGACCGCTTCCCCAGCGCCGATCGCAACGATGACCAGAACGACGCCTTCCGCCACGCGTACTGGAACGCGCTCATGGTCAAGGAGTTCGGCGCGGACTGGGCGGAGGACTACGCCACGGCGCACGAGCAGCTCCCCGGCAATCCTGCGCCCCGCGAAGCCATGGATCTGTACAACAATGAGGTGGGCCGCAATGTGGCCATAGCCAACCCGGATGCCAGCGCTGAGGAGCTTGCGGATTTGATCGAGGAAGCCGTGAACAACGGCGACACCGTGGTGGTGGGACAGGACCTGCTGCCCCACCCGTCCAATGAGGTCCCCATGGACCAGACCGGCGACGCCAACAATGCCGAGCCCGCCCCGGGCGAGGATCCGGAGTTTAACGACGAGTCGAGGACCACCTCATGAGGTTCCCCCACCAAACACAGGCACGACGACGGCCGAGGGCTTCCGCCGGCCGCGCCACCCTGGCCGGCCTGCTCACCGTTATTCTGGCCTGCGCCCTGGCCGCCTGTTCACTGGCCGCCTGTTCACTAGGAGGATCCGTCATGCCCGAATCGAACGAGAAGCTTAACAGCCAGGTGCTTGAGTCCGCGAGGAACGGCACGGCCTTGAAACTGGCTGACGCCACGGACTTCGAGTGGGACCAGGCGGGTTTCGTGACGGAGGGAACGCCGGCCAAGGACATCGAAGCAGCCTTCGGCGAGCCGCTGACCAAGGAGAACCGCTACACGGCCTCGCCCACGTTGTTCGTCTTCCTGAAGGACGGGAAGGTGGCCAAGGCAATCCGCATCGTCCCGGATGCCTTTTTCGGCGCTGACGCACAGAAGAAGTACGGCCGGGACGTGGTCCTCACCCCACCGGAGGGGAAAAAGGGCTTCCTCAACTGGCGCGAGTAACGCCTGAAGGCCGCAGAAACGCTGCGATTCCTAGACGCGCCAGTACCCCAGGGCATCGATCCGGTGTTTGTCCACGCCCAGCGTCTTCCGCAGGTGTTTCACGATTGCCCGGGTGCTGGAGGCTTCGCAGGCAATCCAGAAGAAGTCGCTATCCACGGAAACAGTCTCCGCAGTGAGCGCACCACAGACCTCCTCCACCAAAGCGGCACCGTCGCGTTTGCGCGGAATCCAGGTGACGACGTCGGAATCCGACGTCCGCACTTCAAGCGAGGGGTCGGCGTCGTGCTGGTATTCAAGCCAGGCACTCACCGGAGCCCCGCCCGCCGCAGAAAGCTGCCGCTCGTCCAGCAACGAATTGATGGCCGGGATGGAGGCGGGGTCGCCCACCACCCAGATCCGGCGCGGAGACGGTTGCGGGAAGGTGAAGGAACTCCCCTGGACGGTGGCATCGATGGTGTCGCCGGCACTGGCGGAACGGGCCCAATCCGCCGCAACACCGTTATGCATCGCGAAGTCCATGCTGAACGTGCCTGCCGCCGGGGAGGCATTGACCAAGGTGTAAGCGCGCTGGTGTGCCTTGCCGGAATCGTCGAACCACAGCCGGATCCACATGGTGGGATGCAGGCCGCTGCGCTCCAGGAGGCCGCCGTCGCGGACGTGGACGCGGAGGAAATCCGGGGTGATCTCTTCCTTCCCTGTGACTTCCAAGGTGAAGTCCTTGGCGCCCATGACTTTGAGGACGACGCCTTCCCAATTGCGCTTCAAGCAACACTCCTTCACGAACGGCCACGATTTGTGAACGGGGCCAAAGCCATTTATCTTGAGCTTAAGTAAGCCTAACCTAAGCTCGAAAGCGGCCAGAGATTATGACGCCTGCCCCGACGCACAATTCCGCCCCGGCAGGCGGCCCCGGAATCTACCGAGACTCGTGGGGAATCCCGCACTTGTGGGCCGATTCCGCCGACGACCTTGCTTTCCTCCAGGGCATGAATGCGGCCACTGACCGCTCCTGGCAGATCGAACTGGAACGGTGGCGCTCCGAGGGACGCACCGCCGAGGTGCTGGGCCCGGATGCGGTGGTCTGGGACAGGTTCGCCCGCCAAGCCCGGCTTGACGACACCGCGCGGCGCTGCTTTGAAAACCTCGATGCCGCCACCCAGCGTTGGTGCGGACAGTATGTGGCCGGCGTCAACCAGGCCCTGGTGGACGGGCTCCGCGGCGGCCCCGAGTTCGACGAGTCCGCCAGTACCCCGGAGCCATGGAATCCGTGGACGCCGATGGGTGTCTTCCTGGTGCATCACATCCTCTTCTCAACGTTCCCCAACAAGCTCTTCAGGGCCCACGTCGCGCGAACACTTGGCGATGAAGCCGTGAGCCTGTTCAGCATCGAAGCCCCGGTCTGGTCCGGCAGCAACGCATGGGCCGCGCACGGCTCGACCACGGCCAGCGGCCTCCCCCTGATCGCAGGCGACCCCCACCGCCTCATGGAACTCCCCGGCGTGTACCAGCAAGTTCGGCTGGCCTGCCCGGAGTTCGACGCGATCGGCTTCGCATTCCCCGGCGTTCCCGGCCTCCCGCACTTCGCGCAGACCGGCCATACTGCTTGGGCAATCACCAATGCCATGGCCGACTACCAGGACCTCTTCGAGGAAGAACTGCGCCGGGTCACCGATGCGGGCGGCGAGCGCGTTGAGGCGCGTGGAGCGGAAGGCTGGGAAACCGCCGTCGTCAGCACCGAAACCATGAGCGTCCGCGATGGTGAGGCGGTGACCGTCGAGGTCATCGGGACGGGGCGCGGTTCGGTGATCTCTGAAGCGTCCGACGGCGACGCCCTGAGCCTGCGTTTCCCGGCCCGGGTTGAAGGGCGGCTGGGTTTCGAGGCCCTCCTGCCGCTTCTGCGGAGCCGGAGCGTCTCCGAAGTCGAGGTCGCCTTCGATGCCTGGGTGGAGCCGGTCAACAGCGTGGTGGCCGCGGACGATTCCGGGGCCGTACGGCATTTCGTTGCCGGGCTCGTTCCGCAACGGAATCCCGCAAACCGTCGCCTCCCGGCTCCGGCGTTCTCCGCACGCAATGAGTGGGACGGCCAGTATGTGATCCTGCCCCGCACCGAGGTCCAGCAGTTTGCGGTGAGCGCGAACGACCGCGCGGCGGGAGGCGGCGACGCCGTAGCCATGGAGTTCGCGCCGGCGCACCGGGCCTTGCGGATCCGCGATTTGCTGGAGGCCGCCCCGTCCGGGACCTTGACCGTGGATGACATGCAGGCTATCCACACGGACACCTTGCTGGGTCCGTGGCCATTCTTCCGGTCACTGCTTGAGGGGATCGATGCCGACGATTTGTCCCGTGAGGCCAAGGTGTTGCGTTCGCTGCTGTTCGAGTGGGATGGCCGCATGGATGCCGGGAGCCACCGCGCTGCCGTTTTCGCAGCGTGGCGGGGCGCGTTGGTACAGCGCCTCGCGCGGCACTCCGCCCTTGCTCCGCTGAACGAGCCCACCGGCTACTCCCCTTTGTTCGGGCCGTGGTTGTCCGTGGTATCCCGCGTTGGTTTTGCCCTGGAGACCCTCCTGCTCCGCGGCTCCGAGCTTGGCATCAACGTTGGCGTGGAAGCTGCGGCCGGGCTTGAAGACGTTGCGTTGGAGGAAGCCATGCTCAATGGCTCTACCTGGGGCGACCGGCACAAGCTCCTGCCCGTTCACGTCCTCCCCGGCGCCCTCGCGTCACCGGCACCAACGGCCGACCTGAGCGGAGACACCGGGTGCGTCCTCTGCACCGAAAGCCTCCCCGGAGTAGACGACCGAAGTTTCCGTGGGCCCGTGGCCCGTTACGTTTGGGACCTGTCCGATCGGCGAAACAGCCGATGGATTGTCCCCTTCGGCGCCTCGGGTACGCCGGACCACCAGCATTTTGCCGACCAACTCCCCCTGTGGACCGCCGGGCAACTCGCCCCTGTGGTCACTGACTGGTCGGCCCTGGCCACAGACATTCCCTAACCAACCCCGTTCACCGCATCAGCCCCCGAAGGAAATCATGACCACCACCACCGAGGACTACTCCGTCCGTACCACCGTCTACTCAGAAGACCTCGAAGGATGGGGTGAGCTGCGCCTGGTTCCGCTGGTTCCCGGCGAGGACATCGACCTCATCTTCGAGTGGGTTACCCAGCCCCGCGCCAAGTTCTGGGGAATGACCGAAAACTCCCGTGAGGAAGTCCTGGGGATCTACGAGTTCCTTGACTCGTTGGAGACCCACCACGCGTTCCTTGCCGTCCTTGACGGAGAGCCGTTGGCACTCTTCCAAACGTACGAGCCCCTGCACGATCCCGTCGGCGAGGCCTATCCCGCCCGGGAGGCCGACATCGGCATGCACTTGCTGCTCGCTCCGGCCACGCGGCCCATTCCGCACTTCACGCCAAAGCTCGGCACTGCCCTCATCCAGTACATGTTCACCTTGCCGGGCAAGGACCGGATCGTGGTGGAGCCGGACTCCCGCAACGCCAAAGCCCTGCGCCGTCTGGAAGCCACCTGCTTTGAGCTGGGACCTATCATCCAGCTTGCGGAGAAGGAGGCCCAGTTGGGGTTCCTGACACGGGCAGGCTTTGACGAGATCCAGGAACAGAAGGCTCCCTAGTCCCCCATCACACAAGGCGAAGTGCCGCCGGCGCCCCCAACAGGCCGGGGCCACGCTTGTGCCCAGCTCGTTAGCGCGTGAAAGCGCTAGCGCCAGACAAAACTCCAGGTTCCAGCGCCTACAGCCGTGAGCACTGCACCCGCTGCGATGATCACACCGCCAAGGACCACCCAGGCATCCAGCATCGAATACGTGGATTCGCGCGCCCACGTTCGCTGACCTCCGCCGAAGCCGCGCGCTTCCATGGTTACTGCCAGCCGCGAAGCCCTCCTTACGGCCTGGACCAAGAGCCCGAAGCTCTGGCCCAGCGTGGCCTTCAGCCGCTGGAGGGGGCTGCCCTGCGAACCCACGCCGCGGGCACGGCGGGCCATGCCGATGGTCTGCCACTCCTCCGCCATCAGGCCCACCAGCCGCATTGCTGCCAGGGAGCCCAGGACAAAGCGGTGCGGCAGCTTTGCTTTCTGCGCCAGCGCATCGGCCAGGTCAGTCGGATCCGTGCAGGTCATCAGCAGGATCGCCGGGAGGGCAATCGCCAAACCGCGCAGCATGAAACCCAGCCCCAGCTCCAGCGAACCTTCGCTGATGGACCAGAGTCCGACGTCGAGCAGTACAGCGCCGCTGTCCGCCGCCACAATCGCCGTGCTCCAGCCGCCGATCGCCGCCGCGATGATCAGGGGCCAAGCGCGCTGCCACAAGAGCCGCAGGGTAAGCCCGGCCAGCGGGAACAATGCCAGTTCCGCAACCAGCGCCGTGGACGCCGACACCCAGTCGATGGACAGGGCCAGTACCAGGGAAATCAGGAAAACCGATACGAACTTCGCCAAGGGGTTTGCACGCGTCAGCAGGGCATGATTTCCGCGGATGTTCAGTGCGTCCCTCATGCCGCACCCGCTTCCTGATGTGCAACATTGCCCTGTGCCACCGGTCCGAGCTGCAGCTCGGTTCCCCCGAGTACTGCGCTGAATTCCTGGTCGTGGGTCACCGAGACCACTGCCGTTCCGGCGTCCAACAACTCCGAAAGGAATGACGCCAGCTCAGCCCAGGTGTTGGCATCCTGGCCGAATGTGGGCTCATCCAGCACCAGGACCTTCGGATGCGCCGCCAGAACCGTGGCCACCGAAAGCCGCCGCTTTTCCCCACCGGACAACGTGTAGGGATTGGCGTCCACAAGGTGCGTCAGCCTCAGCCGCTCCAGCAGTTCATCCACGCGTTCCTCGCCATGGCCCAGATGCTTGGGGCCAAACATGAGCTCGTCCAGGACCTTGCCCGTGACAAACTGGTGCTCCGGTTCCTGGAACACCGTCCCGATGCGGGAAATCAACTGGTCAGCTTTCCACATGAACGGGTCAATACCCGCCCCCTCGGAAAGCTCGACGGCGGCACTCACCGCACCGTCCACCGGCGCCAAAAGGCCGGCCAACGTGAGAGCGAAAGTGGATTTGCCGGCACCGTTCGGTCCCGTGATGGTCAGGGCCTGGCCAGCCCTGACCTGTGCGCTGATGCCCGTTTGCACGGGAACAGGCGGGATGGTCTTGAAGCCTTTGCGCCGCGGTTTTTCCCGGGATACTGCGAGGTCCTGGGCTGCCAGGAGAAGCGTGGAAGTCTGGGGCCGGTTCTGCCGCGTCCGGGTTGCCGGAACGTATCCCGGCACCCACACGCCAGCCGCCATCAGCATGGTGCGTGCCTCGGACAGGACCTGCTCCGGAGGGCCGTCCAAGAGGACTCCGCCCGCGGCCTGCCCGGCGCCCGCAGCCGCGCTCGACCCCGCCACCCACCCTGGCTGCAGGACCACGATCCTGTCCACCAGGTCTTTCCACACAGAAACGCGGTGTTCCACCACAACCAGGGTGGCACCGGTCTTATCGAGGCAGCGCTTCACCGCATCACGGACCTCCAGCACACCCGCCGGATCCAAGTTGGCCGTCGGCTCGTCCAACAGGATCAGCCCGGGTCGCATCGCCAAAATGCCCGCAAGCGCAAGCCGTTGCTTCTGCCCTCCGGAGAGTGCCGCCGTTGGGTGATCCAGGGCCAAACCGCCGCCGGCAGCGGTGCGCAGCCCGACGTCGTCGAGCGCTTCATGGACGCGGGACCAGATCTCGTCCCGCGGCACGGCCAGGTTCTCGGCGCCGAAGGCGACGTCGTCACCCACGCGGGAGAGGACCACCTGGGTTTCGGGGTCTTGCTGCATCAGGCCGGCGCGGCCACGCTGTTCGCGGGGAGCAACGCCGTCGATCAGCAGGGAGCCGGTCTCGTCCGAGTCGTCTTCCTCATCACCCAGCACGCCGGCCAAGGCATGCAGGAGGGTCGACTTACCGGCGCCCGAAGGACCCAGCAGCAACACCCGTTCGCCGGGTTCGATCCGAAGGTCCAGACCCTCAATGGCAGGCTGGGCCCGGCCGGCATGCCGCCACCCCCAGCCCTCGGCTGAGATGGCGGCAGGCCTGACCGTGCCGCTTTGAGTCGCGGACATCAGCTGAAGACTGGCTCCGAAGCGGCCTTGCGCGACGCGAAGGAGCTCAGGACGCCGGTCTTCGCCAGGCCGCGGGTGGCGACCCAGGACAGTGCGCCTGCGATGATCGCGCCGGAAATGGTGGTGAAGGTGATGTAGGCAAGCTTGTCGATTGCCTCGTACGCGATGTTCCAGCCCCACGGAAGGAAGGAGTCGTTCAGGCCGCAGAAGAGGCCTGCGCCCGCGCCGGCGAGGAGGGCCGTGGGCAGGTTGAACTTCTTGTAGCGGAAAGCGGCGAAGATGAGCTCGGCGCCGAGTCCCTGCAGGACTCCGGAGATCAGCACTGTGGTGCCGTACTGCGAGCCCATGATGAGCTCACCGGTGGCAGCGACGGCTTCGCAGAACAACGCTGCGCCCGGCTTGCGGATAATGAGCATGCCCAGGACCGCGGGGATCATCCAGCCACCGGCGATCAGGCCTGTGAGGGGAGGGTACGTCGCGTTCAGGGGAATGGATACCAACGCAGCGCCCTGGGACCAGGCCCAGAAGATCACGCCGCCGGCGATGGCGATCAGAGCCGCCACAACGATGTCTACAACACGCCAGTTATAACTGGTCTTCTTCACGTTTACCGTGGTCATTTTCTGCCTCCTGAGGTACAGGAGGGGAAAGTGCTACCCGGATTCTCCAGCCGGCCTGCGCCGCCCGGATCCGGACACTCTGAGAAGCTCGACTCCCTTGCGCCGGTACTAACCGGATCAGGTTCGAGGGTCTGCGGCTGTCCGCACTCTCAGCGCCCTCGCGTCTCCTGCATCTCTGCAGGGTCCGACGGCGGCGCTCCCCTGTCGTTATCAAATCTGCCCTGATGGGCGGGTTCAGTTTACACCTGCGTCCATGGCGGGCGCTGGCCTGTTGCCCGCCTATGGTCACAATCGGATCAGCGCGCCCCGGGCCGGACGCGTTCCAGGCGTGCGTTGCGAGGCCCGCCCTACACCCCTCCCGCCGGTTTTGGCCTGCACACCAGGCCCCACAACGAGACCTGAGAGAATGATCCAGCAGACTCGACCGCGGCAAAGGGGCATATCTCATGACGGACCTACCCAAGCAGGATCACGCTGCAAGCGACACCACGGCGCCGGAACCTCGCCTTGCCGCCAGCGTCATCCTGCTCCGCAACGCCCCCGGCGGTCTCGAAGCCTTCGTCCAGCACAGGGTCAGCACCATGGACTTCGCTGCCGGAATGGTGGTGTTCCCGGGAGGCCGGGTGGATGCTGCGGACACGTCCGGCTGGGACTACCCCGCGGAGCTGCTTCAACACCACGCGGCCCAGTGGCGCCAAAGCTCCATCGGCGCTAATCCTGCGCAGGCGACCACGAGCGCGGGTACGGTCCTCACAGCCGCACTCCGGGAAGTCCAGGAGGAGGCGGGCCTGAGCATCCACTCCGCCGACCTCCGTCCATGGGCCAACTGGATCACCCCGACGGACATGCCCAAGCGCTTCGACACCTACTTCTACATCGCCAAGCCTGCGCCAGGGGCTGAGCCCCAGCACCAAACCACTGAGGCCTGGCAGTCTCTGTGGATGCCAGTGGACGGAATTCTGGCGGCAGAGGCGGCCGGAACACTGAAACTGATGCCGCCCACCTATTACCTGCTGAAGGAAATCGCAGGGTTCGGCTCAGTGGAAGCGGTGTGGTCCGCGGAGCACACCGTCGTTCCGGTGCTCGCCCCGGTGGGTTCCATGGCCGCGTTCCTCAAGGAACGGGAAAACCGCCGGTAACAGCGTCCGCCCGGCCTTTACGGCTAGGCTGGGGACATGAACCTCTTCTTCAAGCTGCTGGGTACCGGAGTGAGCCTCGGAGCAGGCTTCGTCGGAACCAAACTCGTCAATAAAGGGTGGGAAAAGGCCACTGGCAACAAGCCACCCACAGGCAACGATGACTTGGAGACGAGCCTGCGCTCGGCCCTGACATTCGCCTTGATCTCTGCGTTCGTGAGCACCCTCATCCAGGTACTCGCCAGCCGCGGGACGCAGCGTGCCATCGCCCGCTTCGCCAAATCCAAGGACATCGTCTAGGCACCACCCGGACAACATGCAAGCGGGGGGGGGGGGCCCCCGGGGCGGCCGCCGGGGGGGTGTGATAGTGGGTTTTTTGTCCCCGCCGACGACCGGGGGGGGCGGGGGTGGGGCCCGCCCGCCCGCGCCCCCCCCCCCCACCCCCAAAACCCCCCCCCCCTCCCCCCCCCCCCCCCCACCAACCCCCCCGGGGCCCCCCCCCCCCCCCCCCCCCCCGCGCTTTTTGCCTATCAGTCGTTCAGATGAGCAGCCGTTCAGCGGTCGTTGCCAGGCTCTTGCCCGGCGGCCGCCCGTTGAACCACTGCCTCGAGTTCATCTTTGGTGAGCATCTCGCGGTGACCGTGCTTGGTGCGGTAGGCGGAGCGACCCACCATGTGGGCAGAAACGGGCGCCGTCAGAAGCTGGAAGATCCATGCCACCAGCAGGACCGGCCACACCCACCAGGTGCGCATCTGCAGGCCGATGGCGGCAAGCATGAGGAACAAACCCAGTACCTGCGGCTTGGTGGCAGCGTGCATGCGGCTCATAAGGTCCGGAAAACGGAGCAAGCCGATAGCAGCACCCAGGGACATCAGGGCGCCCACCACCAGGAACACGGCGGTCACACCATCGATCACGACATCGACGCCGGTGGGATCAGGACTCATTGTTCTGTTCCCTCCGCTCCGCCACAAACCGGGCAACTGTCACCGATCCGATAAAACCAATCACGGCCAGGGCTACCAGCAGCATCAGGTTGTTGAGGTGCCTGTTCATCGCCATGTCGATCGCGAGTGCAGCACCCAGGATTGCGAGCAGGACGTCTGACGCCAGCACTCGGTCCAGCAAGGACGGGCCGATGGCTATGCGGACGATCGCACCTGCGGCAGCCAGGCTGAGGATTACAGCCGTGACCACGAGAATGGTTTCCTTCATCGCGTTGCCCCTTCCATTCCCGGACGTATTTCGGCCTTCAATGCTTCGACTTCTTCGCGCGTGCCCATGATCCTGATGAGCCGCGCTTCGATGGTTTGGACTTCGTCGCGAATTTTGTCGATGTCCGCTTCTTCATAGATGTTGAGCGCGTGCAGGTAGAGCGTGGATGTCGACCGGTCCACCTCCACCACAAGGGAGCCCGGTATCAGCGAGATGACGTGCCCGGTGGCCGTCACCATCAGGTCCGAATGGCTCCGCAACGGGACAGCGACGACGGCGCTGCGCACCTTGGGACCTTTTGCCACAGCCAGGAACAGGACCAGGAAGCTCGCTGCCACCACTTTGGCGAGGAACATCAGCGCGAAGGGAATGGCGCGCAGTATGTTGAACCGGCCGCTCAACTCCACGGGCGGGAGGTAGAACAGCTTGGCTACCAACACGGCGATCAGGGCACCGAACAGGAGGTTGCCAGGGCTGAAGTCCCGCCACAGCGCACCCCAGACGATGACCAACCAAATGAGCAGCGGCAGCTCGGTGCGGAACGAAATCGGTTTGCGGCTCATTTGGAACCACCCGTCTGCACTTCATCCGGTTGCGCAAGGGGCGGCACCTCAACGGAATCGCCCAGGACGGAGTGGATATAGGCCGAGCGGTCCAGCATGATTCCCGCGGAACCGTCCGCCACCCGGAAAAGCGGGCCGGCGAAGACCGTCAGGGCGACGCCGAACACCACAAGGCCTGCCGTCGAGCCGACCATGGTCCGCGGCAGAACCCCTACGTTGCCCGGGGTCTGAAGCACGGGATCCGGGTACTCAGCGTCCTCGGGCTTGCGCCAGAAGGCCCTGTTCCAGACACGGGCGATGGCCAGCAGCGTCAGAAGGCTGGTGACCACGCCACCCACCACCAGGGTGATGGCCAGGGGTGTTCCCAGCTCCACGCCGGCCTGCAGGAGGCCCAGCTTTCCCAGGAAGCCCGAGAACGGTGGAATGCCCGCGAGGTTCATCGCCGGAACAAAGAACAGCAGGGCAAGCAGCGGTGAGAGTTTGGCCAGTCCACCCAGGCGGTCAATGGAGGAGCTTCCGCCCCTGCGTTCTATGAGACCTGTGACCAGGAACAGGCTGGTCTGCACGGTGATGTGGTGGGCAACGTAGAAGACTGCAGCGCCCAACCCGGCAACCGAACTCATCGCCAGGCCAAACACCATGTATCCGATGTGGCTCACGAGGGTGAAGGACAGGAGACGTTTGATGTCGCTCTGGGCCAAGGCACCCAATATGCCCACCACCATGGTCAGTAATGCCACCACCATGAGCGGAACATTCAGGGTGTCCCCCGGGAACAAGAGTGTCTCCGTGCGGACCATGGCGTAGACACCTACTTTGGTCAGCAACCCGGCGAACACGGCAGTGACAGGAGCCGGCGCGGTGGGATAGGAGTCAGGGAGCCAGAAGGACAACGGGAACACAGCGGCCTTGATGCCGAAGGCCACCAGCAGCATCACGTGCAGGAGGTTTTGGGTGCCTTGGTCCAGTTCGGCCAGTTTGATGGCAAGGTCGGCCATGGTGATGGTCCCGGTGGCCCCGTAGATCATGGCGATGGCAATGAGGAACAGCACGGACGACACCACGGAAACCACAACGTAGGTGACCCCGGCGCGGATGCGTGGTCCTGTCCCACCCAAGGTCATCAGGACGTAGCTTGCCGTCAGCAGGATCTCGAAGCCTACGTAAAGGTTGAAGAGGTCGCCTGTAAGGAAGGCATTGGACACGCCGGCCACCAGGATCAGGTAGGTCGGGTGGAAGATCGAGACAGGTGCTTCCTGGTCGCCGTCGGCCATGCCCTGGCCGGTCGCATAGATCAACACCGCAAGGCTTACCACGGTGGAGACAACCAGCATGAGCGAGGAGAACTGGTCCACCACCAAGACCACACCCCACGGCGGCAGCCAGCCGCCAAGCGTGACTGACGTTGTGCCGCCATCCCACACTGACATCAGGAGCAGGCATTCGAGCAGAAGTGTTGCACTCAGGATCCCGATGCTCACCACGCGCTGCGCGGTGTGGTGCCGGATCAGCAGGAACGCCAGCGCGGCACCCAGAATCGGTAGGAGGACAGCTAGCGGCGACAGGTTTGCGAGATTCACGCGCTGCCTCCTTCCTGGCTTGGTGCCTTGCTGGGGGTCTCGGTGGCTTCGGGGTGAGTGTGGTCCGAGGTATTGGCAGGGGTGACGGCGAACTCCGAGGTTTCCAACGGCACAATGGCGTCGTCCTCGGCGTCGAAGCTCGGCGTCTCGGCAACGCGGCGGTCCTCAAGGTCGTCCTGGATCTCGTCTTGCCTTGCCAGGACCCAGGTCCGGTAGATGATGCCCAGCATGAAGGCCGTGACTGCGAAGGAAATGACGATCGAGGTAAGGATCAGCGCTTGGGGCAGAGGATCGCTATAGGCGTCCGGGCTGGTTTCCTTGGTGAACAAGGGCGCCAACCCGGCGTATCCGCCGGTGGTCAGGATCAGGATGTTGGTGGCGTTGGCCAACAGCATCAAACCCAACAGCACCCGGGTCAGGCTACGCTCCAGGATCAAGTAGATGCCGCAGGCGTAGAGGACGCCCATGACGATCAGCAGGGTCAGGTTGATGCTCATGCGGTACCTTTCCCGGACGCAGCGGATTCAGCGGCTTCTTCGGCAAGATCGGCGTGCCCGGCGGCATCTTCCTCTGCGAGGGGCGCCCCTTGGCCTTCAAAATGCTCATCGATTTCGGCACCGAGGCTGCGGAGGACGTCGAGCGCCAGGCCCACCACCACGATGTATACGCCGATGTCGAAGATGGTGGAGGTGACAAATTTGACGTCCCCGAAGACCGGCAGCCAGAACTCGATGATCGCGCTCTGGAACACCTGTCCGCCGAGGAAGAGCGGCACCAGGCCCGAGGCGGCCGCCGTCGCAAGTCCCGTCCCCAAGAGGGTTCCGGCACTGACTGTCGCTGCTTCGCTCAACTCGAACCGACCGCCCGCGAGGTAGCGGATTGTCAGGGCGAGGCCCGCGGTCAGGCCGCCTGCGAAGCCACCGCCTGGGAGGTTATGGCCAGCGAGGAGCAGGTAGATGGAGAAGACGATCATCGAGTGGAAGATCAGCCTTGTCACCACTTCGAAGATGATGGAGCGTCGTTCGGGCGCCAGCGTGCGACCTGCCACCAGCCACGCGTCGCGGCTGACGTCAGTGAACTTTTTGGCCACGGCCAGCGTGGCACCGTCCCGGGAGTCACGGTCGACGCCGGTGCGGCGCCCCACGCTGCCTTCCGGCACTGCCTCTGAGGTCTTGATGCGGTCGCCACGGCTGCGGACGAAAATCAAGCTGGCGACACCGGTGGCGGCGATCGCGAGGACTGAAATCTCCCCGAAGGTATCCCAGGCGCGGATGTCCACGAGGGTCACGTTGACCACGTTCAGGCCACCGCCGCCTTCGTAGGCCAGACGCGGGAAGTCCAGTGAGATCGGCGTGGCTACGCGGGCACCCATGGCGTAAATCGCCACGAAAATCATGGTGATGCCGAAGGCCGCGCCGATGATCACCCGGATGACCCGGAGCCTGCCGCCTGTCCTGTCCCTCAGCTCAGCGGGGAGGCTGCGCATGGCGAGGACGAACGCCACCAGCACGATGGTTTCCACCAGCATCTGGGTCAGCGCAAGGTCCGGAGCGCCCTGCAAAGCGAACATGAGGGCAATGCCGTAGCCGGTCACGGACACCATGAGCACAGCGAGGAAACGCTTGTTGGCTCGTACGGCGGCCAAGGCGCCCACCACAATTCCCGCCCCGGCAACCATCTGCAAAGGGGAGTTCGGGTCGATGAAGTAGATGCCTTCCGGCAGTGGCTTGTTGGCCGCGATCAATGCCGCCAGCGGCACCGCGAAGGCAACGGTCAGGATCACCGTGAGGTAGAAGTACAGCGAACCACGCTGCGTACGGCCCGTGACCCAGACCGCGATGTCGTCCAAGGCGCCGATGGTGTGTTGGTAGGCGCGGTCCCCATCCACCCAATCGGGTACCAGGCTCTGCGCCCGCGAAACCAGGTTCCGCCCGTAGAACATCGCAGCACCGGCCGCGAACGTCACCGCAGTCAGGCCCAACGCCGGGGTGATGCCGTGCCACAAAGCCAGGTGTCCGGCGTCGACGGCGTCCGGACGATCGGCGAACAACGCCGCGTAAGGCTGGATCCAGGTGTCCACCGGCGCGGGCCACACACCGTAAGCGATGGTGAGGACGCTCAAAACGGCCGGCGCGGCAAGGAAAGCGGGCTTAATGGGTTTGAACGGCGTGGGCTCCACGCCGGGTTTGGTGGCGAACGCGCCCCACATGAAGCGGGCGCTATAGGCGAAGGTCAGGATGGATCCGATCACCAGGCCTACCAGGATCCAGATGCCCCAGGCAGGTGCGTCATGGCCAGTGCCGTAGTGGACGAACGCTTCGAAGACTGATTCCTTGGCGACAAAGCCAGCCAAGGGAGGCACCCCGGCCATGGACGCTGCGGCGATCGCTGCAACTACTCCAAGGGCGCGAGATGAGCGGAAGACGCCGGAGAGCTTGCGGATATCGCGCGTTCCGGACTGGTGGTCAATGATGCCCACTACGAGGAACAGCGCGGCCTTGAACAAGCCGTGGGCAAGCAGCAGCCCCAGCCCGGCAAGGGCGGCATCCGGTCGGCCGAGGCCCACCACCATGGTGAGGAAACCGAGCTGGCTGACCGTTCCATAGGCAAGGATGAGCTTGATGTCAGTCTGTCGAAGAGCGCGGTAACCGCCCACGAGCATGGTGGCCAACCCGAGTCCCAGGACCACCGGCAACCAGAAGTCCGACTCGGAAAAGCCCGGCGCAAGGCGCGCGACGATGTAGATGCCGGCCTTCACCATGGCCGCAGCATGCAGGTAGGCGCTCACCGGCGTGGGAGCGGCCATCGCTCCGGGCAGCCAGAAATGGAACGGGACAAGCGCCGATTTGGTCACCGCACCTGCCAGGACAAGCACGACGGCGGCAGTCACCGCTCCCTGCATGGGTCCTGCCATGAGTGTCCCGGCTTGGTCCAGGATGGCCGAAATGCGGTAGGTCCCGGCTGCCTGGCCAAGGATGATGAGGCCAACAAGCATCGCGAGGCCACCGGCGGTGGTGACCATCAGCGCCTGCAGCGCCGAGCGGCGTGCGGCCAAACGGGTGCGGGCATAGCCGATCAGCAGGTAGGACAGGATAGTGGTGAGTTCCCAGAAGATGAACAGCATCATGAGGTCATCGGAAGTCACCAGGCCGAACATGGCTCCGGCAAAGGCGAGGAGTTGGGCACCGAAGCCGCCAAGGTCCGCGTCTGTGTTCTTGAAGTACCGGGCACAATAGACCAGCACCAGTGAGCCCACTCCGAGGATCAGGAGGGACATGACCCACGCCAACGGATCCATGCGGAAGGCCAGCTCCAGCTTCAGGCTGGGGATCCACGGCAGGACTTCTTCTATGCCGCCACCGGAATATACGGGTCCGTACTGGAAGAGGAGCCAAATGAATGCGCCCGCCGGGACTGCTGCCAGTGCGTAGAACGCGTTCCTGCCCAGTTTGCTGAAGATCAAGGGCGCCACAGTTGCCGCAACAAAGGTGATGGCGAGAACTGTGATCACTGTTATCTCCGCAAAGTCAGGAACGAATTGTCAAAAGTTGGAGCAGGCGGTCATACGTTGGGTTCGGTTTAGCTAGTTTATCAAGGGGGACGGACAGTTTTTGGCCAAAAGAAGCGGGCTGGAGGTTACGTTTCAATCCCTCTTCTACACAACGCGCTCCGTCATCTGCACGCCGTTCTCCCCGCCGCTATAGCATTCAAGCTATGAACGCGGCCGCAGTTCCCGAAGCCTCCCACCCGACGTCCGAGCTCGCCTCAGGACCTGTTGCCTCCAAGAAGGGCCAGATCCTTGCGTGGGCCTCCTGGGACTGGGGCTCGGCTGCGTTCAATGCGGTCATGACCACCTTCGTGTTCACGGTCTACCTCACCTCCAACGCATTTGGCGGAGAAGATGCCGCCTCGGCCGCACTCGGCGCCGCCCTGGCCATCGCAGGCCTGGCCATTGCGCTGCTTGCTCCGGTCACCGGGCAGCGTTCGGACGCCGGAGGCCGGCGCAAATTGTGGCTCGGGGTCAATACAGCCGCTACGGCCGTGCTCACGGCGCTCTGCTTCTTTGTCTTTCCCCAGCCCGAGTTCCTGTTGCTGGGTGTTTGCCTCATAGCGCTCGGCAATGTCTTCTTTGAGTTCGCCGGCGTCAACTACAACGCCATGCTGGCGCAGATCTCCACACCGAAGAACATCGGCAAGGTCAGCGGCTTTGGCTGGGCCATGGGATACCTGGGCGGAATAGTTGCCCTTCTGCTGGTTCTGCAACTGTTCGTCCAGCCTTCCTTCGACTGGTTTGGCGCCTCGACACAGGATTCCCTCAACATCAGGCTCGTGGCAGTCTTCTCTGCACTGTGGTTCTTCATTTTTGCCCTGCCAGTAATGTTCGCTGTCCCTGAGGTTCCGGCGAAGAAGGCCACCGCTTCCTTGGGGTTCCTGGCCTCCTACAAGTTACTGATCCGGCGTATCGGCGCCATCTACCGGACCAGCCCACACACCATCTACTTCCTGCTCTCCAGCGCCATCTTCCGTGACGGCCTCGCGGCTGTTTTCACTTTCGGCGGTGTCATCGCCGCAGGTACGTTCGGATTCGAGCTCAAGGAAGTCATCTTCTTCGCCATCTTCGGCAACGTGGTCGCTGCTGTCGGCGCAATCATCGGCGGATTCCTGGACGACAGGATCGGACCCAAGTCCGTCATCGTCCTCTCGCTGGTGGGCCTCCTCATCGCAGGCACCTTCATTCTGGTGCTGGGCAACGGTGACTATGTCTTCCTCGGTAATGAGTGGCCCGCGAGCAACACGTTCTGGATCTTCGGCCTGCTGCTCTGCTTGTTCGTAGGCCCTGCGCAATCGTCCTCGCGGGCCTACCTCGCCAGGCTCGCACCGGAAGGCGAGGCTGGCGAACTCTTCGGCTTGTACGCCACAACCGGTCGGGCCGTCAGTTTCCTTGCTCCCACCCTCTTCACCCTGTGCATCGCCATCGCCTCTCCCCTGGTTGCCGAGGGCGAAGCCCAGCGGTGGGGCATCCTCGGAATCATGGTGGTTCTCCTTGCAGGCCTCTTGGTGATCCTGCCCGTCAAGCCGCCGGCGAAAGTGGAAATAGCTGTGGTCCCCGAGCGTTAACTACTAAGGACCGGTTGAAGTGCGAGGGTCGTACCGGACCGGTTCAGGACAGTTTAGGGTGGAGCTATGAACGTGGATGAGACCGAACTCCCGGGCCTTGGGGTCCGCAAGGACTTCGTCACGGCCTCGGGCCGTCGCATCGGTGTAGTGGAGCTGCGGGAAGGCGAAACAGAGCTTTTCGTCTCAACGTGGGACGACCCCGATACCTGTCAGGCGTCCATTCCCTTGACTGCCGACGAAGCCTCGACGCTGGGCAACCTGCTGGGCGGGCAGCACATTGCCATGCGCCTGGCAGAAGAGCATCGCGAGATACCAGGCATTGTCACCCGCCAGTTCTCCATCACTCCTGATTCGCCCTTCGTCAACCAGCCCATGGGCAAGGCGCAGATCCGCACGCGAAGTGGCGTCTCCATCGTGGCCATCATGCGCGAAGGCGAGGTAGTCCCCTCGCCCGCACCCGACGTCGTACTTCACACCGGTGACTTGCTCGTAGCGGTCGGCACCCAGGAAGGTCTTGACTCGGCAGCCGACATCCTTCGCAACGGCTGAGCGGGATGGACCCGCTCGCTCTAGCCCTCGTTGAACTGGGGGCCGTCGTCTTCTGCCTCGGCCTCCTGGCTCGATTGGCGGGTCGAATTGGCATGTCCCCCATCCCTCTTTACCTGGTGGGTGGCTTGGCGTTCGGTGCCGGCGGCTTCGTCAAGTTGGACGGGATGCACGAGTTCGCCCATCTCTCCGGCGAAATCGGCGTCATTCTTCTGCTGCTTATGCTCGGATTGGAATATACGGCGTCGGAGCTGGTCACTGGCCTGCGGCGATCATGGCAGGCAGGTGTCATGGATTTCGTCCTCAACTTCCTCCCGGGCGCAGGGTTGGCAGTCCTTCTCGGTTGGGGACTTGTGGGGGCCATCGTCATGGGTGGCGTTACTTATATCTCGTCGTCAGGCATCGCAGCGAAAGTCATTACCGACCTCGGGCGTATCGGTAACCGCGAAACGCCTGTGGTGCTGTCCATCCTTGTTTTCGAAGATCTGGCCATGGCCATTTACCTGCCGATCCTCACGGCCATCCTGGCGGGCGTTGGCTTCCTTGGCGGTTTGCAGACGGTAGGAATTGCCCTTGCGGTGGTCACCGTGGTGCTGGTCATCGCCCTCAAGCACGGCCACCGGGTTTCGCAGGCTGTTCATAGCGAGAACTCCGAGGTCTTCCTGCTGAACGTGCTCGGGCTCGCCCTGCTGGTGGCCGGTATCGCTTCTGCCCTTCAGGTTTCCGCTGCCGTCGGTGCCTTCATGCTGGGCATCGCCATCTCCGGCGCGACGGCCCACAACGCGACGCGGATCCTTGAGCCATTGCGGGATCTCTTCGCCGCGATCTTCTTTGTGGCCTTCGGTCTCAACACCGACCCCACGTCCATCCCGCCCGTCCTGGGCTGGGCCCTTGTGCTGGCCGTCCTCACATCAGCTACCAAGATGATCACGGGGTTCTGGGCTGCAAAGCGGGCAGGCATCGCCGTGCCCGGACGCTTCCGCGCAGGAGCTGCACTTATTGCCCGCGGTGAATTTTCCATCGTCATCGCCGGCCTTGCTGTTGCTTCGGGCGCTGTTCCGGACGAGCTCGCCGCGCTTGCCACGGCCTACGTCCTCATCATGGCCATCCTTGGTCCCCTGGCCGCCCGGTTTGTGGAACCCGTGGTCAAGGCCCTCCGGAAGACCCCCGGCGCCCCACCGCGGACATCTGAGCGGGCCCCAGCCTAACCCTCGCCGAGGGGCGACATCCCAACCCAAAAGGGCCCACCGAAAAGGGTGAGACCTACCCCCTCGGCGAACAGAAGAAGCGCTAGATGGACGTCCGGTGGAAATTCTGGTGGCTACGGCTGGCCGTCGGACCGCGCTGGCCTTGGTAACGGTTGCCGTATTCACCGGAACCATAGGGGTGCTCGGCCGAGGACGTCAGCCGGAAGAAGCACAATTGGCCGATCTTCATGCCAGGCCACAGCTTGATGGGCAGGGTAGCTACGTTCGAGAGCTCCAACGTCACGTGGCCGGAGAACCCGGGGTCGATGAAACCCGCCGTGGAGTGGGTCAGCAAACCGAGACGTCCCAAGGACGATTTTCCTTCAAGACGCGCGGCAATATCGTCGGCAAGGCTGACAGTCTCGTACGTGGAGCCCAGGACGAACTCGCCCGGGTGCAGGATGAAGGGCTCGTCGCCTTCCACTTCCACCAACCGGGTCAGCTCAGGCTGTTCCTCGGCGGGGTCGATGTGGGCGTATTTGTGGTTGTCGAACAGCCGGAAGAACCGGTCGATCCGGACGTCCACGGAGGACGGCTGCACCATCGCGGGGTCGTACGGCTCAAGAACAATCCGTTGGGAGTCTATTTCGGCACGTATGTCGCGGTCAGAGATCAGCACAGCATCAAAAATACCCCATGCGTCCAACACCCCATGCATTGTCCGGGCCGCCCCGTGGGACTATAGTTCCCGGACATGTAGAACCGCGCCCGTACCTGGGGGCAACGAGCATTCGCGGGGTAATTGTGAAAAAACTGGCAGTGCCGGCCTCTATTGTGCTGGCCGGAGCGCTGGCCCTCTGTGTGGCCGCCTCCAGCCAGATCCTGCCGGCAAAGGAGGCAGGTCCGGGTGGCAACACCACTCCATCCGCCAGCGTCGAGTCTGGCCTGACCGCGCCTGAGTCAAGTACGACGCCGGACCCCTCACCTTCCGCGGGCGCCCCCGCGGCCGGCCAAGCGTCCGACCCCACCTCAGTGCCGGCCCTGGAACCGGGGACGGAAAGCGAAGCGCCGAGCAGACCCATCGCCGTGGACCCGGTCATCGAGACGCCGCCGCCCGTGCCGAATATCGGGCCGTCGTGGGGGCCTGACGATCCTTCCTCGGAAGACCCGGGCACCAGCAACCCGGCTGTTCCCGATCCCGTGGCCCCGGCGCCCTCGCAGACTGCGTCACCGTCCGCTATCCCGACGCCGTCAGCACCCGCCGTGGGACCACGCCCGTCAGGCACGTCGTCAGGCACACCCTCGGAGTCGCCGACCATCACGCCGACACCGTCGCCCACGGCGTCACCGACCCTCACGCCGTCAGCGGAGCCGGCCCTCACGCCCACGCCGTCGGCAACACCAACCGTCACCCCGAGCACAGCCCCCAGCCCGACAGCGAGCTCAACCCCCTTCCCCGGCAAAGCCCCGAGCGGCGACACCAACCCGGATAACGGCGCCCTCGCGCTCCTCCCGGACAGCAACACAGCGGCAATCCTGACGGTATTCAACGCGATCAACAGCTACCGTGCGTCCCTCGGCCTGGCACCGGTGAAGTACCACGCAACAGTCGCGGGCCTGGCCCAGGAGTGGTCCAACAACATAGCGACGCGCGAGGTGATCCAGCACCGCGCGAATTTCTGGACAGATCCGCGCGCGCTCAATCCGAACAACGGCGCGGGCGAAGTCATTGCCGTCCGCTGGGACCGTGACGCTGCCCAGCTCGTTGAGTGGTGGAAGGGGTCCCCGGGGCACGATGCCCTGCTGCGTGATCCCCGCTTCAACGTCATGGGCATCGGCATCACGTACACGGACGGTAACTGGCAGACCACGCCCAACCGGTACACGCTGTGGGGTGTGGTGAACTTCTTTGGCTACACCACCCTGCCGGCCGGAACCACCACGGCGCCGGGCGGAACGGTCACTCCTCCCACGGATCCTGTGGGAGCCTGCCAACCAGGCGATAAATTCCAACCGCCCACCGTCAACCTCAGCAGCGCCTCGATCAGGAGCGCGGCTGACCTCGTCTCCATCGGGGCGGATGGAACGGTGTATTCCTACCCATCACTGGGGAACGCGAAGTACGGCGCAGCGCGCAAGATCGGCATCGGTTTCACCGGGCTCAAGGAGCTGTTCGTTTCCGATTGGGATCGCGACGGCGTCTTCGATCTCATCGCCCAACGCACCGACGGGGCACTTCTGGTGTACCCGGGCAGGCAATCAGGCGGCTTCGGTTCACCTGGGGTGTTGGGCCACGGCTGGCAGTCCTTGAACATCGCCGTCGGCAACTGGTGTGCCAACAACCGCCTACCGCAGATTGTCGCGATGGATGCATCCGGCGGTCTTTGGTTATACAAGAACGCAGGGATGACGTACATCCGCTCGCAGGCCGCGATTGGTACCGGCAACAGGGCAGCCAGGCTCAGCATGGTGGACTACAACGCGGATGGTTTCCAGGATCTCCTGACCGTGGAGCCCAACGGATCCCTGCGGTTGTACCGTGGCAGCGGGCTGGCGACGCCGAAGCAGGAAGCCAGGCCGGTAGTGGGTGCGGCGTGGACGGACTATTCCGGGCTACGTTCCCTCCAGGGCGTGACGGGCGCGAGCACCACCGGCATCGCCGGCCTGGGCACCAATGGCGTACTGGAGTACTGGGACCTTACCTCTGGAAGGCTGACGACGCCTGTCGCTGTCGGCGGCGGGTGGAGCGGCTTCAAGCTCGCCCAATAACGGCTCACACCACCGAGCGCGACTCCATTACGGTCTTCAGCTGCTCCAGCTGTGCCACTTCGCTTTCCATGGTCTTCTGGATCATGCTGTTCATCAGCTTCTGCAGGCCCTTGGGATGGTATTCGAGGGCGAACCGGAGGCGGGTGGTTTGGCCTTCGGTGCTGAGGTAGTAACCACCGGTGGGCCGGGCCGGTCCTGCGACGACGGCGAAGCGTACTTCCGCGCCTGGCCGAGCTTCGGTGATCTGGAAATCGGCGGCGATGGGGCGGCCGCCAGGGCCGTTGATGGTCTGCTGGTACAGCGCGCCCTTATGCCCACGGATCCCGGACCGCAATGAGATGCTGCGGATTCCGGAGCGCCAGAGGGAGTTGTTCATGCCGTCCATGAGGAATCCGTAGACGGTCATGGCGTCCCTGCCTATCACCACTTCGTAGTCTGCAAATGCCACGGAAACCTCTTTCGGCGTACGGTTCGAATGTCGTAGCCCGGTTCCCCATACGCTGCAGCTAACACCTTCAGAATAGTCAGCGGGGGCGTTCGGGAACACATCGCGCACGAGCCTTGACCGAATGGTTATCTGGCTCTTCATAAAGTTACGGCTGACACAGTTCTGCCCGCGGGGTAGAGTTCCCGAGGCTGGCAAAAACCGAGTTGGGGGCGTTATGCGGGTTCTGGAACACCAAACTTTTGCAGGGAAAGCACGACGGCGGATGGCGGCGCGCGCTCTTTTCCTCGCCATGGCGGTGGCTGGCGGCGTCGTCGCTGCGGTGCCCGCTGCAGCTGCAGCGCCCATGGCGAATGCAGCTGCCACCCCGAAGGCAGCTATCCCGGCAACGGTGAATCCGCTGCCGGGCGTGGACCCGATCGGGGACCCGGCCAGCTTCTCCGTCCTGGTCAACAAGTCGCGACCGCTGAACCCGGCGGGCTACGCGCCGTCGGACCTTATCAATGCGCGCGGCTCGGGCCAGTACATGCGGGCTGAAGCCGCCGCATGGCTCAATGGACTGTTCCAGGGCGCGGCTGACGCCGGCACGGGCGGCCTGTCGATCGTGAGTGGCTACCGTTCCTATGACACCCAAAGCCAGGTCTATTGGGGCTACGTCAATGCCTACGGCCAGGCCTATGCCGACACCATCTCGGCCCGTCCCGGTTACAGCGAGCACCAGACCGGCCTCGCCATGGACATTGGCAACGCCGCGGGCTCGTGCGGACTCAGCACCTGCTTCGGCGACACCGTAGCGGGCAAGTGGGTGGCCGCGAATGCCCACAAATACGGTTTCATTGTCCGTTACCCCAACGGCTATACGGGCACCACGGGCTACAGCTACGAGCCATGGCACTTGCGCTATGTGGGCGTTGCCTTGGCCACCGATATGAACAGGCGCGGCTTCCCAACCCTGGAGCATTACTTCGCGGGCAACACGGCGGCCGCGGCCAGCATCAAGTCCGGCGCGGACCTGGTGGCTGCCGACGCCTCGGGCCGCCTGCTGCGCTACCCTGCGACGGCGGCCGGCGGCTATGCGGGTGCTGTCCAGATTGGTTCGGGCTGGTCCGGCTTGAAGCAGGGTTTCGTGGTGGACTGGGACATTGATGGGGTGTACGACATCCTTGCGCAGTGGAACAACGGCGTCCTCGGCGTGTACCGGGGCCTCCCGGGCGGCGGTTTCGCCAACCAGGTTGTGGTGGGCAACGGCGGCTGGGATCGCATGACCATCACCGTGGGTAAGTGGACGCACGCGCACGGCCGTCCCGGCGTCGTCGGATACTTCCCGGACGGTGTCCTGCGCTACTACCCCAACACCTTTGGTGGTGCGCTCAGTGCACCCCAGATTATTGGCAAGGGCTGGAACGGCATGGAGCTCACCATCGCCGACTGGGAAGGCGACGGCGCCAACGACATCCTTGCGAGGACGGGCTCCGGCTCGCTCATCAACTACCGCGGCGACGGTTGGGCCGGCTTCTACGGACCGGCCACCACCGTTGGCACTGGCTGGCAGTACATGCGTGTCCTGGCCCCGAGCTTTGGTCTGATGGGGGCCGGTACCTGCGGCATCACGGCACAGACAGCCGATGGCAACCTCTATAACTACGGCCTGGGCCGCGGTCAGTGGACAACGTACCGTCAGGTGGGCTCCGGCTGGAACAGCCTGCAACTGTTCAAGTAAGTGGCCGACGCGCCTGTCATGAGCACCCCCGCAACTGCGCTAAGCTAGGACTCGCTCGGGGCGAATTTTCCCGGGCAGCGCGGGCGTAGCTCAATGGTAGAGCGCTAGCTTCCCAAGCTCGATACGCGGGTTCGATTCCCGTCGCCCGCTCAAGGAAAACCCCGGATCCAAGGATCCGGGGTTTCTTTGCGTCCAAGGCATGAAACGTCCGACGGCGGTACTCGCCAAACAGGGCCGCGCACCCGTCGACCGGGAGGCTTCCCGAGCCTACACTCGTACGTACATCCACCTATCCGGGAGGTCCTCCAATGACTCTCACCGACGATGGTGAGGCGGGTCCACTCGCCGTCATCAACCGCCTGCTGGAAGCCACGAACAAACACGATCTGGAAAGCCTGGCGGCGTGCTTCGCGCCCGGCTACGTCAATGAAACACCGGCGCACCCCACCCGGGGATTCACTGGCCGGGACACCATCCGCAGCAACTGGGAACAACTGTTCACAGGCGTTCCGGACATCAAAGCGCATCTTCTCTCGCACAGCGTCAGCGGCGGCACGATCTGGACCGAACTGCACTTGAAGGGCGCCTGGCGCGACGGCACCCCGCACGAGATGACCGGCGTCATCATCTTCGGCGTGGGCGAGGGCATCATCAGCAGCGCCCGTTTCTACTTGGAGCCGGTGGAGAAGGTTGTGACGGTGGACGACACTGCCGATCGCGTGACTCACCGGGTGACGCATGGACGTCCGGCGGAAGAGCCTGCGAAATGAAGCCGGCCCGCTGACCCCGGCGCAGTGATCAAGGCCACTGCGCCTCGTTGCGAGGTGTATCGTCAGGAGTCAGGAGCCATTTCGGCTCCGCTCTAAGGGAGCCATCATGGGCGACAAATCACCGCGCCAAACCGCATCGAAGAAATCCAGTAAGTCCATCAAGGAAAAGCGAGCGGATAAGCGGGCTTCCGAGTCCTCCGCCACCGAGGCCGCAAAGCCCTCTACCGGCAACAAGAAGTGACCGCGCCAACTGGCCAGCTGAGCATAGGCGTCCTTGCTACCTCGCTGAAACCCAACGAGCGGCGTCTGCCGATCCACCCGCAACACTTGGAGCGGATCGCTCCGGACGTGCGCCAGCAACTACATTTTGAGTTCGGCTACGGCGAACGCTTCGGTGTTCCGGACAGCAAGCTCGAATCGTTGGTGGGCGGGCTTGGCACGCGCCAGGAGTTGATTGCCACCAACGACGTCATTCTGCTGCCCAAGCCGCAGGCCCAGGATCTTGCCGAGCTCCGTGACGGCCAAACACTGTGGGGCTGGCCGCACTGCGTCCAGGACCGGGCCATCACCCAGTTGGCCATCGACAAGAAGCTCACGCTCATCGCCTTCGAGGCCATGAACCACTGGGCCGGTGATGGTGGATTCGGCCTGCACGTTTTCCACAAGAACAATGAGCTCGCGGGGTACTGCTCCGTGCTGCACGCCTTGGCGTTGACTGGTTCCACCGGCGATTACGGCCGCCGCCTGAGCGCTGTGGTGATTGGTTTCGGGGCAACTGCCCGCGGTGCCGTCACGGCCTTGAACGCGCATGGCGTCCATGACGTCCAGGTCCTGACCAACCGGGGTGTGGCAGCAGTCGGGTCTCCGATCCATTCGGTACGGATCGTGCAGTTCGACCATGACAGCAAAGCGCCGTTCCTTAGCGAAGTCATCACGAACAACGGGCGCAAGCCGCTGGCGCCGTTCCTCGCGGCGGCAGACATCGTGGTCAATTGCACCCTGCAAGACCCGAACGCTCCGCTGACGTACCTGCGGACCGAGGACTTGGCTGAGTTCAAGCCGGACAGCCTGATCGTGGACGTTTCCTGTGACGAAGGAATGGGGTTCAGCTGGGCCCGGACCACCACGTTCGACGAGCCGATGTTCCGTGTGGGCGGGCACGTCAACTACTACGCCGTGGACCACAGCCCGTCATACCTGTGGAATTCAGCCAGCTGGGAGATCAGCGAAGCCCTGCTTCCGTTCCTGGACACCGTGGTGGCAGGACCGGCCGCGTGGGATGCCAACGAGACCGTATCCCGCGCCATCGAAATACGCGACGGCGTCATCCGAAACCCGGACGTCCTGGAATTCCAAGGCCGCTCAGCGGAGTACCCGCACCTGGCTACCGTTTAACGGACGCCATCGGCCTAACCAACCGCACATTGCAGCGCCCGCGGTGCCTCCGCGGGCGCTGTCTGTGTCTAGGCCGCCTGCGCCCGGTCCACGATCCGCAGTACCCGCCGCCTGTCACGCAGGTCCACCTTGAGGTGGAGGGAGGACTTCCGGGCCAGGACCACGGCGACCACCGCAGCTGCGATGGCCGGCACGCCACCGGAGATCAGGACAGCAAGGTGCGGACCAAAGTGCTCTGCCAACCAACCCATCATGGGACCACCAATGGCTTGGCCACCAATGAGCACTACGAGGTAAAGGCTCATGACACGGCCGCGGATGCTCATGTTGGAACTGGTCTGCACCATTTGGTTGGCCGCGGTGAGGAACATGAGGCACCAGAATCCGGCGAGGACCATGGTGACGCTGAACCACACCATGGACGGCATCAGAGACGACGCGCAGAGCATGAGCCCGTACAACCCCGCCGACGTCACCACCGAGCGCAACCGAAGCTGACGACGCCGGGTGGACGCAACTGCTCCCGCGAGTGCACCGAGCGCGACCATGGCGTTGAGGAGGCCGTAGCCTCCGGCGCCGGCGTCGTACACGTGGTCTGCAAAGGCGGCCAGCAGCACTGGCAGGCTCATCGCGAAAACTGCAACGAAGCCGGCCATGAGCCACGGCCAGTAGATAGTGGGCTTGCTGAGCGCATAATTGAGGCCCTCACGCAGCATCCCCTTCTTGCGGGGTGTCGGCTGGCTGAGGTGCAACTGGTCCTTGCGGAGGATCAGCAGCATGGCCACAGTGGAGCAGCATGCCACCGCGTTCGCGGCGAAAGCCCATCCGGCGCCCACAGCCGTCAGAAGTACGCCGGCAAGCGCCGGACCGATCAAGCCTCCCAGCTGGAAGGTTGTGGAGTTCACGCTGATGGCGTTCCGCAGGTACTTGGGGCCGACGAGTTCGTTGACGAAGACCTGGCGGGCCGGCTGGTCCAGGACCGTCACGAAGCCCAGGGCAAGTGCGATGACGTAGACGTGCCACACTTCGACGCGGCCGCTCAAGGAAAGCACTGCCAACAGGGCTGCCAGCACAGCTGCCGCCGATTGGCAGATGATGAGGATCTTGCGCTTGGCAAAACGGTCGGCAATCATGCCGCCCCACGGACCCAGGAACAGTGAAGGCATGAACTGCAGCGCCACGGTAATGCCGACGGCGGTGACGGAACCGGACAGCTGGAGCACCATCCAGTCCTGGGCGATGCGCTGCATCCAGATGGCGATCACGGCAATGAAGTGGCCGATCGCGAAAATCCTGAAGTTGGGGACCTTCAGCGAGATGAAAGTGTGACGCCAGGGCAGCTTTTCACTCACGACGGCGAGTGGCTGGGTGACGGTGTCCGGAGCCGGAGGGGCGGACAGGGAATCGATGACGGGCTGGCTGACGTTTGCCGCTGAAGGCGGTGGGGGTGCCAAAAGTAGTCCTCGGATCGAGAGTTTCGGTGGGATACGTTTAACGCTATGGTTGCCAGCAGCAATTATGGAAGCGTATTGCGCCTATAACTAGCATTGCGGAATGCAATGAGCCCTCTTCATCGGCGTAGTACTCCGGCCCGGCGCTGACCTGCGCTTTAGGAGTTCCGTGTTCGAACCTGTCCAGCTCCGTTCCTTTTTGGCCGTCGCGGAAACCCTGAGTTTCACCAAAGCTGCTGAGCGCCTTGGGCTGGCCCAGCCCACCGTCAGCCAGCACGTCCGCAAGCTGGAAGCCGCCGCCAAACGGGTGCTGGTGGCCCGTGATACCCGCGAAGTCAGGTTGACGGACAACGGTGATGCAATGGCCGGTTTTGCCCGCAGCATCCTTGCTGCCCACGATTCCGCTGCCCGGTATTTTTCCGGCTCGGCCATGCGCGGACGGCTCCGTTTTGGCACCGCAGACGACCTCGCCATCACGGGCCTCCCCCGGATTCTCCGCGAGTTCCGGCAGCTGTACCCGCAGATCAACCTTGAGCTCACTGTCAGCCAAAGCGATCAGCTGTATAAGCGGCTCAACGCCGGTCAACTGGACCTGGTGTTCGTGAAATGGGTGGCCGGCGCCAAGGAGGGCACGGTGGTCCGGCACGACAACTTCGCTTGGGTGGGCGTCGAGCAGACCGTGCTGGAACCGGGCGCGCCTGTGCCTCTGATTGCGTACCCGGCACCGAGTTTGAGCCGGAAGCTCGCCATCGATGCTCTGGAAGCGGAGGGCCGGACATGGCGGATCACCTGCAGCACCAAACAGATCAGTGGAGTGCTGGCGGCCGTCCGGGCCGGGATTGGAGTCGCCGTCATGCCGGCATCGCTGGTACCCGAGGACCTGAAGGTCATCACCCAGCGATTCGGGCTGCCGCCGGTGGGCGACGTGGACTTCACGCTGATCCGGAATCCGCTGGCCAACGCCGAGGTGATCGACGCCCTGACGCAGGCCATCATGGGCAGGACGCTCAGTAAGTCGAACTAGTGGACCGGGCGGCTTGACCGCCTGCGGTCCATGCGCCCGTTCCACCACCTCACTACCCGAAGATCGTCCGAAGCGAAGCGGCCTTCCGGTACGGCGGCCCGGATGCGTTCGTCGTCGAAAGGAAGACTGGGACGCAGCTCCGCGGGAAGCCACGGCGCATACGGTAAAGGCTCACTGACCCCCTCGGCGAGCATCTGCGCCTGGGCTTTGGCGACGAGGGGCACCGCCATGGTCCACTCTGTCAGCTGCGCCAGCGCGCGAATTGACCAGATGGGGGCTCGGACGTAAACAGGATGGCCACCCGCCATCCGGGCGATCCTGCGGACAGCCGCTCCAAGTTCGAGCTCTTCGGCTCCGACAACCGCGACGGTCGGGGTGGGCACGCGACCTTCGAGGGCGGCGATCAGGGTGTTGACGGCCTCTTCCACCGGTATGGGTCGAACAGTGCGCTCCCGATATCCGACCGTTGCGAAAACCGGGAAGCTGCGCACCGCGCGGGTCACATGGTCCACCATATGGTCTCCCTTGCCGTAGATCATCCCCGCCTTGAGAATCGTGTGCTCGATGCCCGACTGCCGCAGGAGTTCCTCGGCGGCCCATTTGGTCTCGTGATAGGCGGAGCCACAATCCGGACGGGCGCGAAGGAAGCTCAGCATGACGATTCTTTGGACGCCCGCCCGCCGGGCAGCTTCAATGACGGCGCGGGTGCCTTCAACGTGAACCCGCTGGAAGGTCTGGTCACCGATCTCCCGGTTGATCCCCGCGCAGTGAGCTACGGCGTCGCAACCTGCGAAGGCCTCCGTTAAGGCTTCGACGTCGGTGATTGCGGTCCCTGTCCGACGCGAAATGATGACGGTATCCGGCCTATTGAGTCGTTCCGCGAGGTGACGCCCTACAAAGCCGGTACCGCCGGTAATAGCCACACGCATGATCTAGCTCCTTCGCTTATTAGCAATTAAGCTAAACTGTATATAGCAATTGTGCTATATTGCAAACATGGCAGATGCAGCATCGGATATCTTCGCAGCGTTGGCGCACCCCACCAGGCGGCAAATACTCCAAGACCTCAAGGACGGCGAGTTGGCTGCGGGTGAGATAGCTGCGCGATTCAACGCCACCGGACCCACCATTTCCCGACACTTGAGCGTGCTGCGCCAGGCCGGCCTGGTCGCGGAACGGCGGGACGCCAACCGTATTCTCTACTCGCTCGTGGGTGAGCGCCTGGCCCTGTCGGTGGGAGACTTCCTTTCCACGGTGTGTCCCGAGCAGATCGTATTGCGGGAAGTCCGGAAGCGGAATCCATCCCGCCCCTCAACCAGGACGCCGAAAACGGCCAGGACATCTGAAGCCTGAACCGACGGCCCTAGTACGCTCGCCCAATATTTCAGTCCGGACCTGGGTATCGCTGAGCCGATCCGTCGCTACTGGATCAATCCGTAGATAGTGGCGTTCATTTCTGTTCAGCAGGCGATACGCACTTACCGGGTAAGCGCATTCCCAGTATCCTGTAAGCATGATCGACCTCACCACGCTGGCTGACCTCACGCCTGGCATCTGTTCCGTGACTCTCCGCTCCCACGGGATCGACGACGTCGTGCGAATTTCCTCCGACGCCGGCCTTGCCGGCATCGAGTGGGGCACCGATGTCCACGTCAGCGACGCGGAATCCGCCGGTCTTGCCAAGGCCGCTACGCATGCCGCGGGACTCACGGTCCTCTCCATGGGCTCGTACTACAGGTGCGGAGCCTTCGGGGATTTCGATCATGTCCTGGACCTGGCCACAGGCCTCGGTGCTCCGAGAATCCGGGTGTGGGCCGGGGAACTCGGGTCGGCGGGCGCCAGCCAGGAACACTGGGACGCAGTGGTGAGGGACACGCAGCGGATTGCGGATCTCGCAGCCGCCCGTGGCGTCTCCATCGCGTTTGAGTATCACGGCAACACCCTCACCGACTCCCCCGCCACCACCCTGGAGCTACTGACCCGGGTGAACCACGCCAACGTCGGCACCTACTGGCAGCCCGCCGTCGGACTTTCAGACCAGCAGGCGCTTGAGTCCCTCCACGAAGTACTCCCCCACGTGGTGGGCGTCCACTGCTTCTCCTGGGGGCCCGTTGCCGAACGCTTCCCGCTGCGGAACCGGAAATTGTTGTGGCAGACCGTCACGGACGTCCTGCGGGGCAACGGCAAGGACATGGACATCATGCTGGAGTTCGTCGAGGACGACCTTCCGGACAACGTCATCAACGACGCCTCCTTCCTCCACACCATCACCCTCGGCGAGGACTAAGCGGGACGAGGATTAAGCCCACATTCGGCTGAGCCAAGCGGCGCACAGTCCAGTCCACTGATCAGCGCCGGCCGTTCCCGAAGCCAGACCAATACCGTGGACGCCGTGCGGGAAGACGTGCAGTTCCACCGGGACCCCGGCCCGACTGAGCGCGCCGGCATAGGCGAGGCTGTGGCCGACCGGGACCGAGTGGTCGTCAGCAGTGTGCCAGAGGAAAGCGGGCGGCGTGGCAGGGGTAACGTGCAGATCCGTTGACAGCTCCCGCAGTACCTCCGGCCTGGCGCCTGCTCCGGCAAGATTGTCCACGGACCCCTGATGCACCGAGTCCACAAACGAAATCACGGGATAGCAGAGGACACTGAGGTTCGGCAGGGCCCCTGCAACGTCCAGTGAGGGGTCGCCGGTGGACACCCCGACGGACAACGTTGACGCCACGTGTCCGCCAGCCGAAAAGCCCAGGACGCCTACGCGCGATGGGTCAAGGTTCAGGCCATGGTCACCACGACGAATCCACAACATGGCCTGTTTCGCGGCGGCGAGCGGCGCCGGATGCCTGTCCGGAGCCACCGGATATCGCAGGACGAACGCATGGATCCCCAGTGAGGCAAGCCATTCAGCCACCGGCTCCGCTTCGTGGTCGGCCGTTTTGGCGTAGCCTCCGCCGGGAAGGACCAGGACGGCGGGCGCCGCTTCAGTGGAAGGCCCCGCCACACCGGAATGTCCGACGGCGGGAATCACCGTGAGCGCCCGGGGCGCCTGTCCGCGCCGTGGTGTCATACCTGCGATTCAACCGGAGTTTCAGTGCTGCGGCGGAGCTTGACCGCACCGCTGACGGGAGGAGTATCGGGATCGCCTGCAGCGAGCCGTCCAATGTCTTCAAGCGGCAGGTGCACGGTGGAGAGGGCCGGGCGGAAATCGCGCAGGGTTTCGATGTCATCAAAGCCGGCGATGGTGGCGTCGCGGGGAATCCACACGCCCTCCGGTCGAAGGGCGGCAGTGACTCCAATGGCCATGACGTCATTGACGGCGAAGATGCAGAGCCGCTCCTTTGATGCCTTGATCCGGTCCGCAAGCGCCAGGCCGGCCTCGTACCCTCCGGCACGGTTGAAGCCGGTGCGGATAACCTCAGCCTGCGGCCTGCCGGCATCCGCGAGCCCTCGTTGGAAGCCGCGGACCCGATCATCTGAGGTGTACAGGCCTTCAGGGCCGGCGACGATCAGGAACGCACCTTCGTGCGCGGCTGCCAATTCAGCGGCAAGGCCGGCAGAGAGTTCCTCGTTGGGGACTTTCACCACGTGGTAACCCTCCTCCGTGGAGACACCAACAACCGGGTGACCAACCACCCCCACGTGCCCACCATTGCGGCAGTAGCGGTCCAGCTCTGCGGCCAGCTCAGTATTTCCTTGCTTATCCTCGGTCCGTACCGAACGTGAACCGGCAATGACGATCGAGTCTGCGCGACGGGCGGCGAACGCTGCCACGGCCTCTTTTTCATCCGCCGGAGCACCGGACGTGCTGGCCAGGAGAACCATGCGGTTCTGCTGGCGGGCCGCTTCCTGGACGCCGCGGGCAATAGCGGAGAAGTAGGGATCGGCGATGTCGTGGACAATGAGGCCGATCAAGCCCGAACTCGACTTTGCGAGCGCCTGTGCCTGCGCATTGGGAACATAGCCCAGCTTGTCGGCGGCCTCGCGGACCCGCTCGGCAATGTCCTCCGCCGGCTTACGGGTGGAGCCGTTGAGTACCCGGGAGGCAGTGGCCAGGGAAACCCCGGCCAAACGGGCAACTTCACTCAGTGTGCTGGCGGCCACGTGGGCCCTCCTTTTCTGCAAGCGTCGGGACTGGCGCTAAGGAAATTATGTCAGTCTTCCGAGAGTTTTGGGAAAGCGCTTGCCAATCCGGCGCGCCATAGTGCATGATCGAATGCAACGGGAATGCGCTTTCCCACATGAAACGTCAAACACCGGTATCCGCAGAGCGACCGGCACACAAGGCACTGGAGAAAACATGGGCTTCGAAACAAAGACGATCCGCATCGCCATGAACGGCATCACCGGCCGTATGGGCTACCGCCAGCACCTGCTGCGGTCCATCCTCCCCATTCGCGACGCCGGCGGCTTCACTCTGGAAGACGGCACCAAGGTTCAGGTTGAGCCCATCCTCGTCGGCCGTAACGAAGCCAAGATCCGCGAGCTCGCCGAGCTCCACAAGGTCTCCGAATGGACCACCGACCTGGACGCAGTCATCGCCGATCCCACCGTGGACATCATCTTCGACGCTTCCATGACCAGCCTCCGTGCCGCCACGTTGAAGAAGGCCATGCGCGCCGGCAAGCACATCTTCACCGAGAAGCCCACGGCTGAGACCCTCGAAGAGGCAATCGAACTCGCGCAGATCGGCAAGGAAGCCGGCGTCACCGCAGGCGTCGTGCACGACAAGCTCTACCTCCCGGGCCTGGTCAAGCTCCGCCGCCTGGTGGACGAAGGCTTCTTCGGCCGCATCCTCTCCATCCGTGGCGAATTCGGCTACTGGGTCTTCGAAGGCGATGTCCAGGCTGCACAGCGTCCGTCCTGGAACTACCGCAAGGAAGACGGCGGTGGAATGACCACGGACATGTTCTGCCACTGGAACTACGTCCTCGAAGGCATCATCGGCAAGGTCAAGAGCGTCAACGCCAAGACCGCCACGCACATCCCCGCACGTTGGGACGAGGCCGGCAAGGAATACAAGGCCACCGCGGACGACGCTTCCTACGGCATCTTCGAGCTCGAAACCCCGGGCGGCGACGACGTCATCGGCCAGATCAACTCCTCCTGGGCCGTCCGCGTCTACCGCGACGAACTGGTTGAGTTCCAGATCGACGGCACGCACGGTTCCGCCGTCGCCGGCTTGAACAAGTGCGTTGCGCAGCAGCGCGCCCACACCCCGAAGCCCGTCTGGAACCCGGACCTGCCCGTCACGGAATCCTTCCGCAGCCAGTGGCAGGAAGTCCCCGCCAACGCTGAACTGGACAACGGCTTCAAGCTGCAGTGGGAAGAATTCCTGCGCGACGTCGTCGCCGGTCGCGAGCACCGCTTTGGCCTGCTCTCCGCCGCCCGCGGCGTGCAGCTGGCCGAGCTTGGCCTCCAGTCCTCGGCCGAGCGCCGCACCATCGACATCCCGGAGATCACCCTCTAATGACGTCACTCATTCTTCCCACCGACGACGGCGGCACCCGCGAGTACCGCCTTCAGCCCGCCACTGCGTGGGTCAAGCCGACCGCACCACTGACCGCCCGCCGCGCTTACGCCGCTGCGCACGTCATCCCTGAGGTCGCCGCCGACAACACACCCGGCGCTCCGGCGCAGCTCGACTGGGATGCCACCCTGGCGTACCGGCACGAGCTGTGGTCCTACGGTTTGGGCGTGGCCGATGCCATGGACACAGCACAGCGCGGTATGGGCCTTGACTGGGCAGCCACCCAGCAGCTCATCAAGCGCACGGGTGCCGAGGCCGCTTCCGTCGTGGCTGGCAGCAACGCGGCGACGGCAGGCAAATCCGTCCGCGACCTCGTATCCTGCGGCGCAGGCACTGATCAGTTGGACATCGCCACGCTTCCCGAGGGTGCGGCCGGTATCCAGGCCGTCATCGACGCCTACCGTGAGCAGATCGCCGTCGTCAGCGAAGCCGGCCCCAAGGTCATCCTCATGGCCTCCCGCGCGCTGGCCAAGGTTGCCAACGGCGCCGACGACTACCTGCACGTCTACTCGACGCTCCTGCAGGAAGTTGACCAGCCCGTCATCCTGCACTGGCTCGGCACCATGTTCGACCCCGCGCTGGCCGGCTATTGGGGTTCCGACGACGTCTCTGTCGCTACGGAAACGTTCCTCAGCCTCATCCGCGAGCACTCGGACAAGGTTGACGGCGTGAAGGTTTCGCTGTTGGACGCCTCGCATGAGGTCGCCCTCCGCGCCGCTTTGCCGTCGGGCGTCCGCCTCTACACAGGCGACGACTTCAATTACCCGGAGCTGATCGACGGCGACGAAACCCACCACTCGGACGCCCTGCTGGGCATCTTCGCGGCGATCTACCCGGCCGCTTCGGTGGCGTTGCAGAAGTACGACGCCGGCCAAGGCGCCGAAGGACGCGCCATCCTGGACTCCACCCGTGAGCTCGGAAAGCACATCTTCAGCGCTCCGACGTTCTACTACAAGACCGGTATCGCGTTCATGTCCTGGCTCAACGGCAAGCAGCCCGGTTTCCAGATGGTGGGTGGCCTGCACTCCGGCCGTTCCGTCCTGCACCTGGCCAAGACCTTCGAACTGGCCGATCAGGCCGGCCTGCTGAAGGATCCGTCGCTGGCAGCCTTCAGGATGTCGGACTTCCTGCGGATCAACGGGGTAGGCGCATGAGCGCGGACTTCTCCCGGCTTTCGCTGAACAGCGCCACCACCAAGAAGTGGACGCTTGCTGAAGCCGTGGATGGTTGTGCCCGTGCCGGTATCCCCGCAATCGGGCCTTGGCGTGACCGTGTTGCCGAGGCCGGCCTGGACAAGGCAGCCAAGCTGATCAAGGACGCCGGCCTTCGGGTTTCGTCCCTGTGCCGCGGTGGATTCCTTACGGCAGCCGACGCCGAGGGACAGGCCGCTGCGCTGGCCGACAACTTCGAGGCCGTCCGTGAAGCAGTAGCCCTGGACACGCAGGAACTGTTCCTGGTGGTCGGTGGACTCGCTCCCGGTGAGAAGGACGTCGTCGCTGCCCGCCAGCGCGTCGCCGACCGGCTCGAGGAACTGGTTCCGTTCGCTTCCGAGAACGGTGTGCGCCTGGTGCTGGAACCGCTGCACCCGATGTACGCAGCAGACCGCGCACTCATCTCCACCCTCGGCCAGGCACTCGATCTCGCCGCGCCGTACGACGCAAAGGCTGTTGGCGTCGCCGTCGACACTTTCCACGTCTGGTGGGATCCGGAACTGAAGGCCCAGATCGACCGCGCCGGTCGCGAAGACCGCATTGCCTCCTACCAGGTATGCGACTTCAACCTGCCGATCGCCGCGGACGCGCTGTTGTCCCGCGGCATGATGGGCGACGGCGTCATCGACTTCGCGACCATCGGCACCTGGGTCAGGGACGCCGGATACAAGGGCGACATCGAGGTTGAAATCTTCAACCAGGAAATCTGGGACGCAGATGGCGACACCGTTCTGGAGACCATGAAGCAGCGCTACGCGGAGCTCGTCCTCCCGTTCGCCTAACAACGTGATCCTCCCGCGGATGCCCTAAGCTCCGCGGGAGGATCACTCCAAAACCAGCGGGTCCCTGCCAAGGTCACGGCAGGGGCCCGCTTTTGTGTCCTGGTTGTATGTCCGTCTTGGCAGGGCGTACGGCTGACACCCACTTTGATTTCCGAACCGGCCTGACACGCCGCATTGTGGGTGTGTCGCAGGGGCCGTGGCTTCCAAAGTAGGTGGTGGCGGTACACCCTGTTTGCAGCATCGCTTAGCCGCGCCCTGTCTTCGGCCTCACCGCCGCTCAATGCCGATGACACCCGGATTTCCGTGGCTTGCTTCGGCTTCTGGGGCTCAACGGACTTGCGCGGTGCCGTCCCGTCCCGGCAGAGGGAACAGGCTCGACGACGGCGGCCCCCCCGTGCCGCCGGGGGGCGTTTCACAGGGCTGGCTGGCCTGGGCGTACGGCTGACACCCACTTTGATTTCCGAACCGGCCTGACACGCCGCATTGTGGGTGTGTCGCGGGGGCCGTGGCTTCCAAAGTAGGTGGTGGCGGTACACCCTGTTTGTGTCAGCTGTACGTCCTCGAATGCGCAGGTGAGATAAGTGGTACAAAGCTGAAACATTGCGTCGACGCGAGGAAACAATGGCCACTTACATTGGTTTTACCTGGACAAAGACGTCCACGAAACCATTGAAGGGACACCACTATGATGCTCTTGAAGACCCTGACCTTTTTCCTCGACGCCAGCGGCAGCCACAGCGGCCCCACCGGTGATTCCAGCCCCGAGCACGCCCCTGTTTTCGCCACCGAGCGCCTGACCTCCAGCGCTTGGGAGGGCTGGTGGGACGACGCCGACCAAGGCTTCCCAGCCGAAGCCTGAGCTGTCACGCGGCGACGAGTCCACCCCAGGACCACTTGGGAATCAGCAGTCCTGGAGGGACATCATCTGCTGAGCGTTCGTAGCGGGCCATGGTGTTGGTAGTGGCCCAGGCAAAGTAATCGTGAAGTATTCCGCGGAGTCGGGCATCCTCTGGGCCGACGTCCGCCAACGCCTGATCGAAGCACTCAATGGCCCGGAGGTTCATCTCTTCATGGGGACCGTTTCCACTGTGCATCCTCACCACGGATGTTTCGTCACCGTAGGCGCCCGAGTACAGCGGTGGGCCGCCCAGGGCCTCGCTCCAGTAGGCGGCCAGTCGCTGCGTGTGCTCGGGGTGAACGCCGTGCCGGAACGCGTGCCCCACCACCTCGTCCGCCACCACCCTGACATGCCATGCAGCGGCCAGCGCCAGGAAATAGTCGCTTCCACCGGACGCCTCATACACCGTCTCCATGCTGAAACGATGCCACGACGACGGCCGGGCGTGAAGTGCCGAGGGACGGGCCAGCGGGCTGAGGAAGTCCGCGCAGGCTCAGGAAGCTCGGGCAGCGAGCTGCACGCGGGCCTTCGGCAGACCAATAAAGGTGACTGACCCGCCGTCGTGCGCCTGAAGTTCCAGGCTGATGTTCCGCGAGCCGTCCTGTGGCAGCACGGCGCTGACCTGAAAGATTTCACCTTGGATCTGCACCGTGTCGCCGTTCTTGATGGACTTGAGCTTGGCCTTGCGGGTGATGCCACCCCTTGCTGGGATATCCATTCCGGCTACTTGCCCTTGCGCGGTTCGTCGCCGTGGGTCTCGCGGATTTCCTCGCCGTCCCGAATGACTTCGTCTTCTTTTTCCTGCATTTTGTCGCTCTTCTTGGTGTCTCGCGGGGGCAATTGGATGGTCTCTTCGGCCTCAATGCCGCCCTGCAATTGGCGTCCCCGCTCCATCTCGGCGTCGAATTCCGCGCCGAACAGCAAGGACATATTCAAGATCCAGAGCCACAGCAGCATGATGATGACGCCCGCGAGGGCACCGTATGTCTTGTTGTAATTGCTGAAGTTCGCCACATAGAAGCCGAAACCAAGCGATGCCAGGGCGAAAATTACCAGCGCAATGAGCGAACCCATGCTCATCCAGCGGAACTTGGGCTGTTTGACGTTGGGCGTGAAGTAGTAGAGCACAGCGATGATGGCCACCACGACGACAATGAGGACCGGCCACTTGGCGATGTTCCAGACAGTCATGAACGCCTCCGACAAGCCGATTGCGCCGCCAATCGCCTCCGCCACAGGGCCGCTCAAAACCAGCATGGCCGCTGCGAGCGCGGCACCGACGACGGCGACAACTGTTACGGCGAGCATCGTTCCACGGAGTTTGATGAAGCCGCGGCCCTCGTCCACTTCGTAGACACGGTTCATGGCGCGGCTGAATGCGGTGACATAGCCGGAGGCTGACCACAGCGCCACGATGATGCCGAAGACCAGCGCAAAGCCGGCCGCATTGGATTGGGTGAGTTCCTCGATGGGCTGCCGCAGCGTGTCAACGCCCGGGCCCGGCGCGAACTGCTGAGCCATGTCCAGGAGGGCCGACGTAGTCTTCCCCGCGTCCCCGAAGATTCCCAGCAGTGAAACCAACGCCAGGAGTGCCGGGAAGAGGGCAAGGACAGCGTAGTAGGTGAGGCCAGCCGCCGCGTCCGGACATTGATCCTTGATGAATTCGCGCAGGGTCCGCTTGGCGATGTACACCCAGGTGGGCTTCGCGAGGTCGTTTGGGCTGTCAGGTTTACGCGAATCTTCAGGGGACGGAGCGGTCTGCGATTTGGCCGTGCTGGTCTGGGCTGAGTCTTGTGTAGTCATGGGGCACTCGTTCGTGGGGATGGTTTGCGCGAACAACTGATCCATCAATAGTAAGCATACTGATGAATTAATCGAAAGGCCCACACCGATTTATAGCCTGCGACCCCGGAACACTATCGCGGAACCCACCCATCCAGCGAAACCGGGGCCAAGGCACCACGCTGCAGCGAGCCACCCGGAAGCTCCTGCATCCCCGCCCAGCAGGAAAGCCCGCAACGCCTCGGTGACCGGCGTGAATGGCTGGTGCTCAGCGAAGCCCCGCAACCAGGACGGCATGGTTTCCGGCCGCACGAAGGCGCTGCTGACGTAAGGAAGGAAAATCGTGATGCTGGCCAACCTGGTCCGTTCGAGCACCCGAATGGAGCTCGATGTGGCCGACAACGATTCCCCGGCCGCTTTCGAAGCCTATGTGGGCCTGCTGTTCCAACTCCTTGACCCCGAAACGCACAAAGAGGTCCTCGGGCTGTTCAGCGACCCCGAACTCGCCGTCATGGAAGAAGCGGGAGATGAACTCGGATTCGCCCTGGAGCGGTACTTGGATGGCATGGAGGCGCTGATGGTCCACCGGGATTCCAGCGCCGGCCGCGGCTGAGCGCTGACGGCACTAGGCCAGTTTGCTCGCCAACAGAAACTCAAAAGGCGACTCAATGACGGAACGAATCACCTGGCCGGCAGCGCCGAGGAGCGTGCCCGAATGCTCGAGGCCGGACACTGTCAGGTTGCCCGGCTCCAACAACCCCGGCGCATAACGCTCCAGGCTTGCCAGCAACGCCGGCCTGAGCCACTCCGCCAGCAGGGCGAAATGCCCACCGAGGACCACTGCTTCAATATCCATCAACCGGGCAGAAGAGGCGAGCGCGACACCCAAGTACCGTCCGGCGTCGTGAACTGCCTTGGTAGCCCCCGGATCCTGCACGGCCAAGGCCGCAAGCAGTAGTTCCGTGCGCTCGCCCAGCGAACCTTCCGGGATTCCGGCCGCTTCGAAAATGGCTTCCTGGCCGGCAAAAGTCTCCAGGCACCCGGCCCCACCGCAGGAACAGGCCGGGCCCTCCGGGTGCACCACGATGTGGCCCAGTTCGCCAGCCGAGCCTCCTGGTCCCGTGTAAAGCTCGGAGCCGATGATGACTCCACCACCAACGCCCACTTCGCCCGAGACGTAGAGGAAGTCAGGCCTCCCGCCTCCGTACCAAAGTTCGCCCAAGGCTGCACTGTTGGCCTCGTTGGACAGCCGGACGCCGAGCGGAGCGCCTTCCAGCAGTGACCGTGGATGCAGTTGCACATTCTCCCAATGGAGGTTCGGGGCGGAGAGCACCAGATTGCGCTGCCCGTCCACCAGTCCCGGCACCGCCAGTCCGCCACCCATGATGGCGATTTTTTCGGCCGCCGCAGCGGCCTTCGCTTCGGCAGCCAAGCCCCCCAGGCGTTGCATGACCTTTTCGGGCGCCAATCCCCGGTTTCGAGACTCCACCGATGAATGGAACCGAAGGTTGCCTCCAAGGTCCACCAGCCCTACAGCCAGGTAGTCGACGTTGATCTCCATGCCAATGACACCCCGGCGTGAGCTGAGTTCGAGCCCTTGGCCAGGCCGCCCCCGCTCCCCGTCGCGGTAAAGGCCCACCTCCGAAACCAGCCCCGACTCTACGAGGTCGGCCACCAGGCTGGACACTGCCGCCTTGGTCAGTCCCGTACCGGCGGCAAGTTGCGCGCGGCTGGGCTTGGCATCGCCGGTCCGGGCAATGGAGTCCAGGACCAGCGAAAGATTTCGACGGCGGACATCGCCGACGCGGCCGGGCGCTGTTGACTCGTTCACTGGCGTGGGACTCCCTGCGGATTCGAAGAATTATTGCTGGCTTCCATTGACCATGATCCATCATCCACCATATAGTTCAGATTGAAAACTAATTGGAGGGTTTTTCTTGGCCTTCCTCCCCCAGTGCTTTGCAAAGGAGCAAAATGACCCCGCAGCCCACCCCACAGGACCGCTTCACCTTTGGCCTTTGGACCGTCGGCTGGACCGGCGCCGACCCCTTCGGTGTTGCCACCCGCCCGGCCCTGGACCCGGTTGAGGCCGTGCACAAGCTCAGCGAGCTCGGCGCCTATGGCATCACGTTCCACGACAATGACCTGATTCCTTTTGACGCCACCGCATCCGAGCGCGACCTCATCCTCAAGAACTTCAAGGCGGCTTTGGCTGAGACCGGCCTGAAGACCCCGATGGTCACCACCAACCTGTTCAGCCACCCGGTGTTCAAGGACGGCGGATTCACGTCAAACGACCGCTCGATCCGTCGCTTCGCCCTGAGCAAGATCCTGCGCAACATCGACCTCGCAGCCGAACTTGGCGCAGAGACCTTCGTAATGTGGGGCGGCCGTGAAGGCAGCGAATACGACGGCTCCAAGGATTTGTCGGCCGCGCTGGACCGCATGAAGGAAGGCGTGGACACCGCAGCCGGTTACATCAAGGAAAAGGGCTATGACCTCCGGATCGCCCTTGAACCCAAGCCGAACGAACCCCGCGGCGACATCTTCCTCCCCACCGTCGGCCACGGCCTGGCGTTCATCGCCCAGCTGGAACACGGCGACATCGTGGGCCTCAACCCGGAGACCGGCCACGAGCAGATGGCCGGGCTGAACTTCACCCACGGCATCGCACAGGCGCTGTGGGCCGGCAAGCTCTTCCACATCGACCTCAACGGCCAGCGTGGAATCAAGTACGACCAGGACCTGGTCTTCGGCCACGGCGACCTCACCAGTGCCTTCTTCACGGTAGACCTGCTGGAGAACGGCTTCCCCAACGGTGGACCCAGGTACGACGGCCCGCGCCACTTCGACTACAAGCCGTCCCGCACCGATGGCTACGACGGCGTCTGGGAATCAGCCAAGTCCAACATGTCCATGTACCTGTTGCTGAAGGAACGCGCCCTCGCTTTCCGGGCGGATCCGGAAGTCCAGGAAGCCCTCGCCACGTCGGGTGTCTTCGAATTGGGCGAGTCCACCTTGAACGCCGGTGAGACCACTGCGGACCTGCTGGCTGACGCCAGCGCGTTCGAAACGTTCGACGCCGACAAGGCCGCCGAGCGTTCATTCGCCTTCGTCCGCCTCAACCAGCTGGCCATCGAGCACCTGCTCGGCTCCCGCTAACTCACTCCCACCCACCACAGTCCCATCGCCGGGCTCTGCGAGGTTCGCCCTGCAGGGCCCGGCCACGGTTCGCCAAAGGAACAAAACGCATGCCTCTCGTAGCCGGGATCGACAGCTCCACCCAGTCGTGCAAAGTGGTTATCCGGGACTCAGTCACGGGCGCCTTGGTGCGTCAGGGCAGGGCACCCCATCCAGAAGGGACGGAAGTACACCCTGATCACTGGTGGACGGCCCTCCAGGAAGCGATCCAAAAGGCAGGCGGGCTGGACGACGTCGATGCCGTTTCCATTGGTGGCCAACAGCACGGCATGGTGTGCCTGGACGAGTCCGGGAATGTTGTACGCCCAGCCCTGCTCTGGAACGACACCCGCTCCGCGCCGAACGCCGAGGAATTGATTCTTGAAGCCGGTGACGGCGATGCCCTGGCCGGAGCCGCGTACTGGGCAACCAGCACCGGCACCGTACCGGTGGCATCGTTGACTGCCACAAAACTCCACTGGCTGGCCCGGAACGAACCGGAGAATGCTCGACTCACTGCCGCGGTTTGCCTGCCCCACGACTGGCTTTCCTGGCGGCTTGCCGGTCATGGGCCCGGAAGCGGGCCGGCATCGTTGGAGCTCCTCCGCACCGACAGGTCGGACGCGTCAGGGACGGGCTACTTCTCGGCGAGCAGTGGCAACTACTTGCCGGAGGTGCTCGAAAGCACCCTCGGGCATATTCCGGTCCTGCCTGTCGTCGTGGGACCTTTGGAAGCTGCCGGCAAGACGCCCGGCGGTGCCCTTATCGGCCCCGGTGCCGGCGACAACGCCGCAGCAGGCCTGGGCGTCAGCGCCGCCGTCGGGGATGTTGTCATTTCCATCGGAACGTCCGGGACCGTGTTTGCGGTGTCGGACGTGCCGGCACGGGATGCCAGTGGTCTGGTAGCCGGCTTCGCAGATGCCACCGGCAACTTCCTTCCCCTTGCCTGCACGCTCAACGCGACACGGATCTTCGATGCCACGGCCGCGTTGCTGGGAGTGGATTTGGGGGAAATGGGTGCCCTGGCGTTATCCGCTCCCGAGGGGGCGGAGGGGCTGACCCTGGTCCCGTATTTCGACGGCGAACGGACACCCAACCTCCCTGATGCCACTGGATCGCTCCACGGCATCACGGTCTCCAACTACACGCCGGCCAACCTGGCGCGGGCCGCGGTGGAGGGCGTGCTGGGTTCGCTCGCGGACGGTCTCTCCGCGCTGCAAGCCCAAGGCGTGGCTGCCCGGCGCATCATCTTGGTGGGCGGGGGTGCACAATCGGAGGCCGTCCAGCAGGTTGCTGCTTCGGTCTTTGGACTACCGGTGTTCGTACCCCACCCCGGGGAATATGTTGCTGACGGCGCTGCACGACAGGCTGCCGGCGTGCTGACTGGGCAACTGCCTGAGTGGTCATTGGAAGGCGTGGATGTGACGCCCGGGGACGTCGCCGGGCCCGCGCCGTTCCTGACGAGATACCGTCAGTACGCCGCCAAGGTGGCTATGGGCTGATCATGGCCGCGGGTGCTCTATCGTGACAGGGTGAGCTCTGATCAATCTGCACCAGCCCGTCCTCCTGTCATGGAGGACGTCGCCCGCGTGGCAGGGGTCTCCCACCAGACTGTTTCCCGGGTCCTGAACAACCACCCCAACGTGAGTTCCAAAACCCGCGAGCGTGTGGAACAAGCCATCACCGAGCTGGGTTATCGGCGAAACACCGCTGCACGCAGCCTGGTGACCCGACGCTCCCAAACCATCGGAGTGCTCGGCAGCGAAATGGCGCAGTACGGGCCGTCCCACACGCTTCTGGGCGTCCAGCAGGCGGCACGGGATGCGGGCTACTTCGTCAGCGTGGCAGGCCTGCGGGAAGTTACCCCGGAGACCATCAAGGACGCTATCGCGCACTTCATGGATCAGGGGGTGGACGGCATCGTCGTCACGGTTCCCCATCCTGGGACATTTGATGTCCTCAAAGACATCACCGCCCAAGTGCCATTGGTTGCTGTCGGGTCCATTGGCGATGAGCACCTCACAGGTGCCACCGTGGACCAGAAGCAGGGCGCCAAGCTCGCCGTCGAACACCTCTTGAGTCTCGGCCACCAGCGGATCGGCCACCTGTCCGGGCCGGCCGATTGGATTGACGCCGCTGCCCGCATTGATGGCTGGCAGGAGGCATTGGCCGAGGCCGGACTTGAACCGGGGACCTTGATCGAGGGCGACTGGAGTGCCGAATGCGGCTACCGCGAAGGCCTTAAAATCGCAGCGGACCGTTCCCTGACGGCCCTGTTCGTAGCCAATGACCAGATGGCCCTTGGCGTCCTGCGCGCGTTCAACGAGACAGGCGTGCAGGTGCCGGCAGACGTCAGCGTTGTGGGCTTTGATGACCAGCCGGAGTCGGCCTACTTCATTCCTCCGCTGACTACGGTGGCGCAAGACTTTGAAGAGCTCGGCCAGCGCTGTATCGGTTTGCTCCTGGATCGTTTGGAGAGCGGCAGCACCGTCTCAGCTGCCACGGTCACGCCGGGCCTTGTCATCCGCTCCACCACGGCGCCCCTCGCCGACTAAGTAGCAGCAGATGCCGTTTTGAGTGCTCAGAACGGCATCTATTGCGACCTACTTGGGAGCGTTCGGGGCCCGCTTCCTTCGTAAGTGCCCATTCCACGCGAACAGCTCTTGACATCAAAGTTGTGAGCGCTAACAATTACAGCAGACCTTCTTTACTTTTCCACCCCGACCCCCGGCAATGAGGCCCTGGCCAGCCGGATGGAGACCCCATGAATACCTCTGAAAACCTCCCGCTCGATGAGCAGTTCGTCATCGGCGTGGACTATGGCACTTTGTCCGGGCGCGCCGTCGTCGTGCGTGTTTCGGACGGTGCCGAAATCGGCAGCGGGGTGTTCGATTATCCCCACGCAGTCGTGACGGAAAAGCTCCCCGGCACCGGCCAACGCCTGCCGGCCGACTGGGCGCTTCAGGTCCCCAACGACTACCGCGATGTCCTGCGCAATGCTGTACCGGCCGCCGTCGCCGACGCCGGCATCGACCCGGAGAACGTGGTGGGCATCGCCACCGACTTCACGGCCTGCACCATGGTTCCGACGACGGCAGACGGCACGCCGCTGAACGAACTGGATCGGTTCGCGGACCGGCCGCACGCCTTCGTGAAACTCTGGCGACACCACGCGGCCCAGCCCCAGGCTGACCGCATCAACCAACTCGCCGAGCAACGCGGCGAGTCCTGGCTTCCCCGCTACGGCGGCCTGATTTCCTCGGAATGGGAATTCGCCAAGGGGCTGCAGCTCCTGGAGGAGGACCCTGAGGTCTACGGCGCCATGGACCACTGGGTCGAGGCAGCCGACTGGATCGTCTGGCAGCTCTGCGGAAACTACATCCGCAATGCGTGCACCGCCGGCTACAAAGGCATCTACCAGGACGGAAAGTACCCGTCCGAGGACTTCCTGGCAGCACTGAACTCCGGGTTCAAGGGCTTCGTGTCAGAGAAGCTGGACCATACCATCGGGCGATTGGGCGACGCCGCGGGCTACCTCACTGAAGAAGCTGCCTCCTGGACGGGACTCCCAGCTGGGATCGCCGTGGCAGTGGGCAATGTGGACGCCCACGTTACCGCTCCGGCGGCCAACGCCGTCGAACCCGGCCAACTGGTCGCGATCATGGGTACGTCCACCTGCCATGTCATGAACGGCGACGTCCTCCGCGAAGTGCCCGGCATGTGCGGCGTTGTCGACGGCGGCATCGTGGACGGCCTTTGGGGTTATGAGGCCGGACAGTCCGGGGTGGGCGATATCTTCGGTTGGTTCACCAAGAACGGCGTTCCGCCGGAGTACCACCAAGCCGCCAAGGACCAAGGCCTGGGCATCCACGAGTACCTCACCGAGCTCGCCGGGAAGCAAACCATTGGTGAGCACGGCCTTATCGCGCTGGACTGGCACTCCGGCAACCGCTCAGTGCTGGTGGACCACGAACTTTCCGGAGTGGTGGTGGGCCAGACCTTGGCCACCAAGCCCGAGGACACGTACCGGGCGTTGCTGGAAGCGACGGCGTTCGGCACGCGCACCATCGTGGACGCCTTCCGCGATTCCGGAGTCCCGGTCAAGGAATTCATCGTGGCCGGAGGATTGCTGAAGAACAAGTTCCTCATGCAGGTCTATGCCGACATCACGGGCCTGCAGCTCTCCACGATCGGATCCGAACAAGGTCCGGCGCTTGGCTCGGCGATCCACGCAGCAGTCGCAGCCGGGAAGTACAAAGACATCCGGGAAGCCGCCGCGTCCATGGCAGCCGCTCCCGGCGCGGTCTACACGCCAATCCCGGAAAACGTCGCCGCCTACGAGGTCCTCTTCCAGGAATACCGCACCTTGCACGACTACTTCGGCCGCGGCACGAACAACCTCATGCACCGCCTCAAGGCGATCCAACGTGCAGCTATCCAGGGATCGGCGAAGCAGGCCACCATCCTCGAAGGAGCCTCCGCATGAGCACCCTCCTGGAATCCATCGCGAGGGTCCGCACGGAAGTCTGCGAACTGCACGCCGAACTGACCCGCTACGAACTGGTGGTCTGGACGGCGGGCAACGTCTCGGGCCGCATCCCCGGGCACGATCTCATGGTCATCAAGCCATCGGGCGTCTCGTATGACGACCTGACCCCGGACCTCATGGTGGTCACGGACCTTTACGGCACACCCGTCAGGGGCACCAACACCGGCAGCGCAGGCACCGTGGACTGGGGCAACCCGGACCTCTCACCATCCTCGGACACCGCCGCGCACGCCTACGTCTACCGGCACATGCCCGAGGTGGGCGGCGTAGTCCACACGCACTCCACCTACGCCACTGCCTGGGCTGCCCGCGGCGAAGAGATCCCTTGTGTCCTGACCATGATGGGTGACGAGTTCGGCGGATCCATCCCTGTTGGGCCGTTCGCGCTGATTGGGGACGACTCGATCGGCCAGGGAATTGTGGAGACGCTGAAGAACTCCAATTCCCCCGCCGTCCTCATGCAGAACCACGGCCCGTTCACCATCGGCAAGTCCCCCCGCGAAGCCGTCAAAGCAGCCGTGATGTGCGAGGAAGTGGCCAGGACGGTCCACATCTCGCGCCAACTTGGCAATCCGCTGCCCATTGATCAAGCCAAGATCGAGTCGCTCTACGACCGATACCAAAACGTCTACGGCCGCTGACGCGGACCGCCTCAACCCGCCAGCGTCCCAACCCCGGATCACACCCAGGAGCCATGAAAATGCCCAGCGCCACCAACACATCCGCCAGCAGCACATCCCTTGATCAGTACGAGGTCTGGTTCCTCACCGGTAGCCAGCACCTCTACGGCGAGGATGTCCTCAAGCAGGTCGCAGCGCAGTCGCAGGAGATTGCCAATGCCCTTAACGCCACCAGCGACGTCCCGGTCAAGCTCGTCTGGAAGCCGGTCCTCACCGATTCCGACGCCATCCGCCGCACCGCACTGGAGGCCAACTCGGATGACTCCGTGATCGGCGTGACCGCCTGGATGCACACGTTCAGCCCTGCCAAGATGTGGATCCAGGGCCTCGACACGCTCCGCAAGCCGTTGCTGCACCTGCACACGCAGGCCAACCGGGACCTGCCTTGGGCTGACATCGACTTCGACTTCATGAACCTGAACCAGGCAGCCCACGGCGACCGCGAATTCGGGTACATCCAGTCGCGCCTCGGCGTGCCGCGGAAGACCGTCGTCGGGCATGTCAGCAATCCTGAGGTCGCCCGCCAGGTGGGCGCCTGGCAGCGCGCATCGGCCGGTTGGGCCGCCGTCCGCACGCTGAAGCTGACCCGTTTCGGCGACAACATGCGCAACGTCGCCGTCACAGAAGGCGACAAGACCGAAGCCGAGCTGCGCTTCGGCGTCTCAGTAAATACCTGGTCCGTCAACGAACTCGCCGCCGCCGTCCACGCGGCCAGCGAGTCCGACGTCGACACCTTGGTTGCCGAGTACGAGCGCCTTTACGAGGTGGCCGAGGAGCTAAGAGCAGCCGGCGCCCGCCACGAATCACTGCGCTACAGCGCCAAGATCGAGCTGGGGCTCCGCAGTTTCCTGGAAGCCAACGGTTCTGCAGCGTTCACCACTTCCTTCGAGGACTTGGGCGAGCTGCGCCAGCTCCCCGGCATGGCCGTCCAGCGCCTGATGGCCGACGGTTACGGCTTCGGCGCCGAGGGTGACTGGAAGACTGCCATCCTGGTGCGCGCAGCCAAGGTCATGGGCGGAGACCTTCCTGGCGGCGCCTCACTCATGGAGGACTACACCTATCACCTGGAGCCGGGCTCGGAGAAGATCCTGGGTGCGCACATGCTGGAGGTCTGCCCATCGCTGACCGCCACAAAGCCGCGCGTTGAGATCCACCCGTTGGGCATCGGCGGAAAGGAAGACCCCGTCCGCATGGTGTTCGACACCGACGCCGGCCCTGGCGTCGTCGTCGCTCTGTCCGATATGCGCGATCGGTTCCGCCTGGTCGCGAACGTGGTGGACGTCGTCGACCTCGACCAGCCGCTCCCCAATCTGCCGGTTGCCCGCGCGCTCTGGGAGCCAAAGCCCAACTTCGCTACCTCGGCCGCCGCGTGGCTCACTGCCGGCGCCGCACACCACACGGTATTGTCCACGCAGGTGGGCCTGGACGTGTTCGAGGACTTCGCCGAAATCGCCAAGACCGAACTCCTCACCATCGACGAAGGCACCACCATCAAACAGTTCAAGAAGGAACTCAACTGGAACGCCGCCTACTACAAGCTGGCCGGCGGCCTGTGAGCACTGAATACACGCTGAGCGCGGGCGGTTACACGGCCGTTGTCACCGCCCAGGCCGCCGCCTTGCGCGTACTGCAGTTCGACGACCGGGACCTTATTGTCCCCTTCGCTGCCGGCGGTCCGATCCCGGATTACCGTGGCATCATCGCCGCTCCGTGGCCGAACAGGATCGCCGACGGCGGGTACACCTTCGACGGCGCTGCGTACCACTTGCCGATCAACGAACCTGAGCGGGCCACTGCGTTGCATGGGCTCGCCTTCCCGCTCGACTGGACGCTGAAGGAGTCCGACGCCGGTTCGCTCACCTTGACGTGCACCGTGGGCCCGACGCCGGGCTACCCCTTCGTCCTGGAACTTGAGGCGCGGTACACGCTGGACGACACCGGACTGCACACCTCCGTCACGGCCCGGAACGCTGCCGACGTCGCCGCCCCCTATGGCGTGTGCCCCCACCCCTACCTGGTCGCAGGGCCCTCGCCGCTGGACGAGTGGGTCCTCGAGTTTTCCGCGGAGTCGTTCCTTGAAGTCACGCCCGACAGGTTGCTGCCCGTCGGCACCGTGCCAGTGGAAGGTCACGCTTTCGACTTCCGCCCAGCGCGGGCCATTGGCAGCACCGAAATCGACCATGCCTTCACGGACATTGCGTTCGACGGCGGGCTGGCGCGGCTTTCCGTGCGGGACCCGGCGGGCACCGGCGTCGGAGGCTCCGGCGTCGGGATGTCCTGGGACGAAAGCTGCCCGTGGCTTCAGATCCATACGGCGGACAAGCCGGCGCCGATCCCAGGCCGCATCGGCCTTGCCGTGGAGCCCATGACCTGTCCGCCGGATGCCTTCAACAGCGGCACGGACCTCATCCGTTTGGAACCCGGGGCAGAGCACACTGCGTCCTGGAGCATCTACGCCCTGTAGCTACCCAACTAAGTAACAGCACATGTCGCTATGGGCGTCCATTGGGACATGTGCTGTTACTCAGTTGGGTGCGCGGGGACTTAACTGCCAGCGCCCGCAGTGCTTTGGCGGACCACCAGCTCGGGAGTGAACACCACAGACCGGTGCTTGGTTCCGCCGCTCTCCTGCTCCTCCGCGAGCAACTCGATGGCCGTCCGGCCAAGAGCCTCGGTGGGCTGGCGAATGGAGGACAACGGCACCACGGCGGAGACAGCGAAGTCGATGTCGTCATAGCCAATCAGGGCGATGTCCTCGGGAATCCGGACGGTCCGCAGCATGGTCAGCGACTGCATGACTCCGAGGGCCAGGAGGTCGTTGGAGCAGAAGACGGCTTCGGGCCGTTCGTCGGGAGTGCGCTCCACCAGGCCGTTACCCACTTGCCGGCCTGCAAGGACCGTCTGCCCGGCGGAGTCCAGAACCTCGACACTCGCCCCCGGCACCTCGGCCACGGCACGCTGCGCGCCCTTGAGTCGGCTGGCCACCTGGCGGATGGACGGCGTTCCAACAAAAGCCAGACGACGGCGGCCCGTGTCCAGCAGGTGCTTGGCGGCCAAATAGCCGCCTTCCTGGTCATCCACGGAGACTGAGCTGCAACGCTCGGTGTCTGCAAGTTCGTCCACCAGGACCGTGGGCACGCCGCGTTCGCGGAGGGTGTCGATCCGTTCCCCCACATCACCCACCGGAGAGATCAGCAGGCCTTGGACCCGCTGCTCCTGGAACAGGTCCATGTAATGGGCTTCGCGGGAAGCGTCCTGGCCGCTGTCCCCTACCAGCACGGCACTTCCCAGGGCGGTGGCAGCATCCTCGGCGGCACGCGCTACTGAGGAGAAGAAGGGGTTCCCGACGTCCAACACGATCAGGCCGATCGTCCTGCTTTGGCCGGCGCGGAGCTGGCGGGCGGCGTCGTTGCGCACGAAGCCGAGTTCGGCGATGGATTTCAGGACGCGTTCCTTGGTCCTCTGCGAGACCCGATCCGGATAGTTCAGCACGTTGGAAACAGTTCCCACTGCTACTTGGGCGTGGGTGGCAACGTCTTTGATGCTGGCTGTCTGGGACATGCTTTCCGATCTCCGCTGGCTGACGTCAATGTGTTGGAAACGCCTTGACACCCTCCCGTTTACGAGGGTAATTTGAATCGTAACAAATGAAACGATTCAAAGACGAGTAACCCTGGAGATCCGCACATGAGGGTTTGTTTCCGCTCTTCAGTCCAGCCGGAACTGATGGCCGAGTACAAGCAGCGCCACGCCGCCGTATGGCCGGAGATGCTGTCCGCGCTGAAGAACGCCGGGTGGAACAACTATTCCCTGTTCCTCGCTCCCGACGGCCAATTGATCGGTTACCTGGAGTGCGAAGACTACGAGGCAGCCCAGGCCCGCATGGCAGTCACAGAGGTCAACGCACGCTGGCAGGCCGACATGGCCGCCCTCTTCGCGAACAGCGACGTCCCCCCGGACCAAGGCTTTGAGATCGTCGAGGAAGTTTTCAACCTTGAAGACCAGCTCGCAGCTGCCGGCCTCGTCACAGACGCCACCGGCCCCACACACATAGACAAAGACTCCGCCCACGAATACCAGAAGGAACAAGCATGAACACCACAGAATCGGCCCTGGGCCGTCTAGGGGAACTGGCCATTGAAGTGCCGTCCTGGGCCTACGGGAATTCCGGGACCCGGTTCAAGGTCTTCGGCACTCCGGGTACGCCGCGCACCGTTCAGGAAAAGATCGCCGACGCCGCCAAGGTCCACGAACTCACGGGGCTGGCTCCCACCGTTGCCCTGCACATTCCGTGGGACAAGGTGGAGGACTATGCCGCGCTTCGCGAGTACGCCGCAGGACTGGGCGTTGGGCTGGGCACCATCAACTCCAACACTTTCCAGGACGACGAGTACAAGTTCGGTTCCCTCACCTCGTCCAACGAGTCTGTGCGCCGCCGCGCGATCGATCACCACCTGGAATGCATCGGGATTATGCACGCCACCGGTTCCAAGGACCTGAAGATCTGGCTGGCTGATGGCACCAACTACCCGGGCCAGGATGATATCCGCGGCCGCCAGGACCGCCTGGCCGAGTCCCTGCAGGAGATCTACGCGGGCCTCGGCGACGAGCAGCGCCTGGTGCTGGAGTACAAGTTCTTCGAGCCGGCTTTCTATCACACCGATGTTCCGGACTGGGGTACCTCCTACGCCCAGACCCTTGCCCTCGGCGAGAAGGCCTTCGTCTGCCTGGACACCGGCCACCACGCCCCGGGCACCAACATCGAGTTCATCGTCATGCAGCTCCTGCGGCTGGGCAAGCTGGGTTCCTTCGACTTCAACTCCCGCTTCTACGCCGATGACGACCTCATTGTTGGCGCAGCTGATCCGTTCCAGCTGTTCCGCATCATGCACGAAGTCATCCGCGGCGGCGGTTTCGGCAAGGATTCCGGCGTCGCGCTGATGCTGGACCAGTGCCACAACCTGGAAGAGAAGATCCCAGGCCAGATCCGCTCGGTCCTCAACGTCCAGGAAATGACGGCCCGCGCCCTGCTCATCGACACCGCGGCGCTCTCCGAAGCCCAGGGTGCAGGGGATGTCCTGGCCGCCAACGGCATCTTCAACGATGCCTTCTACACCGACGTCCGCCCGGTCCTGGCCGAGTGGCGCGAATCCCGCGGGCTGCCCGCCGACCCGATGGCCGCCTACAAGGCCAGCGGCTACCAGAAGAAGATCAACGAGGACCGCGCAGGCGGCCAGCAAGCCGGATGGGGCGCGTAAAAGATGACCAGCAAGACTGTTGAAGAGCTCATTTCCCGTTCCAACCGCCTCGGTGCGGACAAGCGGAACACCAACTTCGCCGGCGGCAACACCTCCGCCAAGGGCACCGAGAAGGACCCGGTTACCGGCCAGGACGTCGAGCTCCTCTGGGTCAAAGGCTCCGGCGGCGACCTCGGCACGCTGAAAGCTGAGAACCTCGCAGTACTCCGGCTGGACCGGCTGCAGGCACTCAAGTCCGTTTACCCCGGCGTCGAGCGTGAAGACGAAATGGTGGCCGCGTTCGATTACTGCCTCCACGGCAAAGGCGGCGCCGCGCCGTCGATCGATACCGCCATGCACGGCTTGGTGGACGCTGCGCACGTTGACCACCTGCACCCGGACTCGGGCATCGCGATCGCGACGGCGGTTGACGGCGAAGCGCTGACCTCAAAGGTCTTCGGCGACAAGGTTGTCTGGGTTCCGTGGCGTCGGCCCGGTTTCCAGCTCGGCTTGGACATCGCGGCGATCAAGGAAGCCAACCCGCAGGCCATCGGCACCATCCTGGGCGGCCACGGCATCACGGCGTGGGGTGCCACCAGCGAAGAGGCCGAGGCCAACTCGCTCTGGATCATTGACCAGGCCGAGAACTACATCAAGGACAACGGCAAGACCGAGCCCTTCGGCGCGCAGCTCCCCGGCTACGCCGCGCTTCCCGAGGCTGAGCGCAAAGCCAAAGCTGCTGCCCTCGCACCGGTGATCCGAGGCTTGGCCTCCACGGACAAACCGCAGCTGGGGCATTTCAGTGATGACGCCGTCGTTCTTGAATTTCTCGCCGCGGAAGAGCACCCCCGCCTCGGCGCACTGGGTACGTCCTGCCCGGACCACTTCCTGCGCACCAAGGTCAAGCCGCTGGTCCTGGACCTGCCGGCTGACGCTCCTCTGGAACAAGCAGTGGAACGGTTGAAGGAACTGCACGCCGCCTACCGCGAGGACTACCAGGCGTACTACGACCGCCATGCAGACGAGAACAGCCCGGCCCTGCGCGGCGCGGACCCTGCCATCGTGCTGATCCCGGGCGTGGGCATGTTCTCCTTCGGCAAGGACAAGCAGACCGCACGCGTGGCCGGCGAGTTCTACCTCAACGCCATCAACGTGATGCGCGGCGCCGAGGCCATCTCCACCTACGCCCCCATCGAGGAATCCGAGAAGTTCCGCATCGAGTACTGGGCATTGGAGGAGGCCAAGCTCGCCCGGATGCCCAAGCCCAAGTCCCACGCCACCCGTATCGCACTGGTGACCGGAGCGGCGTCGGGCATTGGCAAGGCAATCGCCACCCGTTTGGCGTCCGACGGCGCGTGCGTCGTCATTGCCGACCTGAACCTTGAGAACGCGCAGAAGGTCGCCGAGGAACTGGGCGGATCCGACGTCGCCATCGGCGTGCAGGCGGACGTGACCGACGAAGCCCAGATCGCCTCCGCCATACAGGAAGCCGTGCTCGCGTTCGGCGGCCTGGACCTGGTGGTCAACAACGCCGGCCTGTCCATCTCCAAGCCTCTGCTGGAGACCACGGAAAAGGACTGGGACCTCCAGCACAACGTCATGGCCAAGGGCTCGTTCCTCGTGTCCAAGGCCGCGGCCAAGGTCATGATCGATCAGGGCCTGGGCGGGGACATCATCTACATCTCCTCCAAGAACTCTGTGTTCGCCGGCCCGAACAACATCGCGTACTCCGCCACCAAAGCCGACCAGGCCCACCAGGTCCGCCTGCTCGCAGCTGAACTGGGCGAGTACGGTGTCCGCGTCAACGGCATCAACCCCGACGGCGTGGTCCGCGGCTCCGGCATCTTCGCCGGCGGCTGGGGCGCCAAGCGTGCCGCGGTGTATGGCGTGGACGAGCAGGAACTGGGCAAGTACTACGCCCAGCGCACGCTCCTCAAGCGCGAAGTCCTCCCGGAACACGTGGCCAACGCCGCCGCCGTGCTCACCAGCAACGAGCTATCGCACACCACTGGCCTCCACATCCCCGTGGACGCCGGCGTCGCGGCAGCATTCCTCCGCTAGGACCGACAGTGACCAACGGAACCATCGCGAGCACCGTCCCGGCACACGCCGGGGCGGTGTCCGCTCCCGCGGGCCGCAACGCCGTGTTCGCCGCCATCGACATCGGGGCCTCCTCCGGCCGCGTCATGCTGGGCCGCGTCTCCTCGGTATCCGGTGTGTCGCTCGAGACGACCCACCGCTTCCCCAACGGGGTGGTGGAGCTCGACGGCGGCCTCCGCTGGGACTTCGACGCCCTCTTCGCCGAGGTGCTCAAGGGCTTGGCGGCTGCCGCTTCCGTGGCGGCCACGAACGGCGAGCGCATCGCCAGCATCGGCATCGACACCTGGGCCGTGGACTACGGATTGGTGAACGACGCCGGCGACCTCACCTCGGTTCCGTTCAGCTACCGGGACGAGCGCAGCCGGGCGACGGTGCAGCGCGTGCATGCAGCAATTCCCCCGGAGAGGCTGTATGCCACCACCGGCCTGCAGTTTTTGCAGTTCAACACCCTCTACCAGCTCGCAGCGGAGCCCACCCTGGACGGGCTGCAGGCTCTCCTGATCCCGGACCTGATCGCGTTCCTGCTGACGGGTGAACGCCGGACCGAGGCCACGAACGCCTCCACTACCGGGCTGTTCGACGCTGTTGCCGGTGAATGGGCCGTCGAGTTCCTTGATGCCCTCGGCTTGCCCCGGAACCTCTTCCCGCCGCTCATCCAGCCCGGCGAAACCGTCGGAACGCTGCTGCCGGGAATCCTTGAACTGACGGGCCTCCCGGCGGACACCACCGTGGTTGCCGTGGGTTCGCACGACACCGCATCAGCCGTTGCCGCAGTCCCCGCAGAGGACCAGGATTTCGCGTATATCTCCTCCGGCACCTGGTCCTTGGTAGGCGTGGAGCTCTCCCGCCCGGTGCTCAGCGAAGCGAGCCGACAGGCCAACTTCACCAACGAACGCGGCGTGGACGGAACCGTCCGGTACCTCCGCAATGTCGGTGGCCTCTGGTTGCTCAGCGAGTGCCAACGTGCGTGGGCCGCTGAAGGCTACACGCAAGCACTCACGGCACTGCTCGACTCGGCGGCAGCACTTCCTGCCGGCGGACCTCAGATCAACGCCGACGACCCCAGCTTCACGGCACCGGACAACATGCCGGACCGGATCCGCTCAGCCGTGCGCAACACTGGCGCGGTGCTCCCGGACCGGCCCGCCGCCGTCGTGCGTTGCATCATGGACAGCCTCGCGGCCGGGTATGCACGGACCTTGGCCGATGCCGAGCGGCTCACCGGCCGCGCTACCGGCGTAGTGCACATTGTCGGTGGCGGTTCGCAGAACCGGCTCCTGTGCCAGCTCACCGCCGATGCCACTGGCAAACCCGTGATCGCCGGACCCGTTGAGGCGACAGCCCAGGGCAATGTCCTGGTCCAGGCACGGGCCGCTGGAGTGGTGACCGGAGGGCTGGTTGAGCTGCGCGAACTCGTGGCTGCAGGAACGGATCTGGTGCGGTACCAGAGCTCCAGGGAACTGGTGCCACAGGAGTCCGGCATGTCCTAGGGAACAGGAGGCCGATGGAAGTACGCTGAGGAATCATGGCCTGATGCCGACAGTCCGGGAGGGCCACACGAAGGGGGACAGATTCGTTGCAGGAGAAAACACTGCCTGAAGGTGGCCAGCACGGCACATTCCACCCAATCGCCTCTGGGTCGGCATAAGACTCCGGGCGCCTGATGTTGCTCAGGAAAGTGCCGGTATGGGTGTGGTTGGCTGTCGCCGCCCTGGTCAACGTGCTCCTGGTACTAATGGTGCGCGTCCCGTCGTGGTTTAACCGGGAACCGAGCAGGCAGTCACTTCCGCAACTGTGGCTGCTTGACCCGCTGATAGTCATGTCGGCAGTAGTACTTCTGTTCTTGCTTGTTCGTGCGGTGACGAAGAAGCTGCCGAAGAAGAGGTCCAGCGAACCACCTCGAAACGCTTCCGAACCAGGCTCCCGGACCATGATGGTGACCAGCAAGGAGTGGCTCTGGGCGGTGGATACAGCGGGCATCATCACCCACTCGAGTCCAATGTGCCAACAACTGACTGGATATACCCCGGAAGAACTCACGGGAAGCCCCATCAGCCTCGTCCTGGATCCTCTGGACCTTGCCTCGGTGTGGCGTCCCGACGCCGATAACGGTGCCGAATCGTACTTCGACGGCGTGACGTTGGCTTGCAGGCACCGGGACGGCACCCGGGTTGTCATGGACGTCAGCGGGCACACGGTCTATGACGCTTCGGGCTTGGCGATCGGATTCGAAGGCCTGGCCCGTCCGAGCACCGCAACCGGCGGCACAGCTCTGGACGCTGAACGCTCCCTTGTCCTGGGCGTCATATCCTCGCAGGCCCTTGTCACCGCTTTTCAACCACTTCTGTGCATCAAGACCGGGCGGACCTTGGGGGTCGAGGCACTATCCCGCTTTCCTGATGCGGCCACGACGTCCCCCGAAGCCTGGTTCACCAGAGCTGAAACCGTGGGGCTGGGAATAGACCTGGAGCTGTTGGCCCTGAGAACAGCTCTTCACACCGCCACCAAATTGCCCGGCGAGTTCAGCTTGGCCGTTAATTTGTCTCCCGGCGCCTGCCTCGACCAGCGGATCCAGGACGCACTTGCTGGCGCAGCGATCAACCCGGACAGGCTCAGTTTGGAGCTCACTGAGCGGCAGGAAGTGCTCGACTACGAGCAACTGGCCGCAGCCGTGGCACCACTGCGCGCCAGGGGCGTCCACCTGGTGGTCGATGATGCCGGCGCCGGGTTCGCCTCCATGAGGCACATCATGAAGCTTGACCCGGAAGTGATCAAAGTGGACCGCAGCATCATCAAAGGGATTGATCGCCAAGCATCCAACCGTGCCCTCGCTGCTTCCATGGTCAGCTTTGCCACGGAGATCGGCGCATCGGTGACAGCCGAAGGCGTGGAGACAGCGGCGGAGCTTCAGGTCATTACGGAATTGGGCATGTCGGCGGCTCAAGGCTACTTTCTGGGCAAACCTTCCACGCAACCGACGGATTGGATCAAATGGGCGGGGCTGCCTGGAAGCTGACTCCGCCAAGGCGAGCGACGCCCCGCAGACGTCCCGCGAACGTCTTGTACGTCACAGCGCTGGATGAGGCTGCCGCGCTAAACTGATCGCATTATGATCCGCACAATGTTCAAGTCCAAGATCCACCGCGCAACGGTGACCCACGCCGACCTCCACTACGTCGGTTCGGTCACTGTCGACCTGGACCTCCTGGACGCGGCCGATATCCTTCCCGGTGAACTCGTCTCCATTGTGGACGTCACCAACGGCGCCCGGCTGGAGACCTACACCATCGCCGGCGAGCGCGGTTCCGGCGTGATAGGGATCAACGGAGCGGCCGCCCACATGGTCCATGTTGGCGACACCGTCATCCTCATCACCTACGCGGAGATGACCACCGAGGAGGCCCGGAGCTACGAGCCCAGGGTGGTCCACGTGGGCAAGGACAACAAGATCCTGCAGCTCGGCAACGACCCCGCCGAGGGCCATACCCCCGGGCTCATGCGCCCGCCGCACGCGCTGAGTAACGCAGCGCACCTCAGCTAAGTCTCCACAGCAACGAACGCGTTTTTGTACAGTTAATGCCGCTAAGACGGCCCTATAAGGTCATTAGCTGTACAAAAACTCCAGTGTCCGCATGCCGGAACTCTGGCGAGAAAACGCTTACTCGCGTGGCAGCGTTGGCTAGGCTGGTGTTCGTGATCCTACGAGACCCCACCCGCACGCTGTCATGATTGGCGTCCTGTCGGGGTTCTTCGTTGTCTGGGCCATCATCCTGGTGGGCATGTTCGTGGGGCGTCGGGAGATCCTCGGCGAGAACGCCCGATCCGTCCTGAGCTCTCTAACCTTTTTCGTAGCAAGCCCGGCGCTCCTGTTCGAGACGTTGAGCAAGGCCAAGCTGCACGATGTCTTCGCAGCGCCTCTCTTGGTCACCGCGGTGGGCGCCATCATCACCGGCCTTTTGTTCTTCCTGATCGTGAAGTTTTGGCTGAAGCGCGCCATGCCGGAAGCCCTCATGTCGTCCATGAGCTCGTCCCTGGCCAACTCCGCGAACCTCGGTATCCCCATTGCCGTGTTTGTGCTGGGCGATGCGAGCTATGTGGCGCCGCTGCTGATCTTCCAACTGGCCTTCTTCACACCCATGTACCTGATGGCCCTCGATGCCAGCACCAGCACACACCGCACCACTCCACTGCGCTTCCTGCTGATGATCGTGAAGAATCCCATGATCGTGGGCTCGGCACTCGGCCTGCTGGTGGCCGGTACCGGATTCCAGGTCCCAACGCTGATCCTGGAGCCCATCCACCTGATCGGCGGAGCGGCGATTCCGGCCATGCTGATGGCTTTCGGCATGAGCCTCAATGGATCCAAGCCGCTGCAGAAATCCGCTGGACGCAGGGTGGATACGTTGCTGGCGAGCGGCTTCAAACTGGTTGTGCACCCGTTGATCGCCTACCTGATCGCCCGTTTTGCCTTGGGCATGGACGGGCATGCGCTGTTCGCCGTGGTGGTCACGTCCGCGCTGCCGACGGCCCAGAATGTGTTCGTCGCTGCCAACCGGTACCAGGCAGGAATCACCGTGGCCAAGGACACCGTGCTGATAACCACTATCGTGGCCGTGCCCGCGATGATCGCCGTGGCGCTGCTGCTCGCGTAGCGCTGCCTTACCCAAGGAGGGGTTTACTCCACGTCTGCGCTGGCCAGGTAATGGTCCAGGAGTTGCGCACAGCGTATGAAGCCCAGGTGCGAGTAAGCCTGCGGATGGTTGCCCAGGTGCGTTTCCGTTCCGGGATCGTACTCTTCCGGCAGGAGGCCTGTGGGGCCAAACAGTGCCACCAACTGGTTGAACAGCTCCAGGGCATCGTCCAGGCGGCCAACAGCGAGGTATGCCTCGATCAGCCAGGTGGTGCAGATGTGGAAGCCGCCCTCCAAACCCGGCAGGCCGTCGTCGTACCTGTAACGGAAAACCGTGGGCCCCACACGCAACTCGCGCTCAACGGCAGTAACGGTGTCCAGGAACCGCTGGTCCTGGGCGTCCAACAGGCCGGACAAACCGATGTGCAGGACCGCGGCGTCAAGGTCCGGGCTGTCGTAGGCAACGCTGTAGGAAGCGGCGGACTCGTCCCACCCCTCCCGGAGAACTTCCTCCCGGATGGTTTGGGCATTGGGCGCCCAGTCAGCATGCGCCACCCGCCCATGCAGGGCCGCAGTCCGGAGGGCACGATCCAGCGTCACCCAACACATGACCTTGGTGTACACGTGGTGCCGCGGCGGTCGGCGGGCTTCCCAGATCCCGTGGTCCGGCTCATGCCAGCGGGCAAGCACGGCGTGAGCCATCTGCTCCATGAGGTACCAGTGTTCGTCCGGCAAAAAGCCGCGCCGCTCCGCAAGATCGTGAATGAGCTCGGCGATTGGCCCAAACACGTCCAACTGCACCTGGTGGTCCGCGGCGTTGCCGATCCGCACCGGGCGCGATCCTGCATAACCTGGCAGGCTCTCCACGATGGCTTCAGTGGACAGCGGTGACCCTGTTACCGAATACAAGGGGTGCAGCCATTCGGGCCCGGGAGCGTTCTCCAGGATGCGCCCCAGCCAGCTGAGGAAACCGTCAGCTTCTTCCGTGGATCCCAAAGACACCAACGAGTTCACCGTCATGGACCCGTCCCGGAGCCAGCAATACCGGTAGTCCCAGTTCCTTGTCCCGCCGATGCCCTCGGGCAGGGACGTGGTGGGCGCGGCCAGTACCGCGCCCGTGGGCTCGTGGACGAGCGACTTGAGCACCAGCGCCGAGCGCCGCACCAGCGACGTTTTGATGGTTGGCAGTTGCAGGGCCTTGACCCACTCCCGCGATACCTGCCCGACGGCGGCACGCCGCTGGGGTTCGCCGGTCGGGTCCGGGGGTGGCGGTTCAGTGTCACCGCAGCGCAGATTCAGGACCACGGGCCCGGACTGAAGGGCGACCTGGGCTGTCGCCGTCGCATACTTTCCGTCGCTGGTGATGGTGAAATCAACGCCCGGCGCCGAAAGAATGATCGGATCCGAGGTGCCGATGATGTGGACCTCATCGCCGCGGATCTCCATATTGAAAGGAGCATTGGCGTAGTCGGGCCGTGGTGCGAACACGACGCGCGCATCACCCGTCCCGGACAGGACGCGAACCAGGCTGGTGATGCCCTCCGGTGCGGGCTCCAGATAATCGGTCACCGTGACATCGGCCCAGCGGGTTTCGACGATCATGGTGTTATCCACGTAGCGCTGCGCCAGCACCTGCGAGGGCTTCACCGGCTCAATACTGAAGTGGCCGGCGGGGTCGCCGCCCAGGATGTGCGCAAACAGGGATCCGGAATCGGGCAAAGGGTGGCTCATCCAGCAGACCTTGGCATCCGGAGTGAGCAGCGCCGTGGAACTTCCGTTGCCGATCATCGAATGTCGTTCCAGGCCTACTGCGTCCTCGCCGAACAGCCACGCCCGCCGTAGTTCGAACAACAAAGCCAGCACACGCGCAAAGGACTCCGGGTCCGGAATGGTGTGTGCCGCCGTCGTATCCCCCGCGCCGACATGCAACCCAAGGTCCGGGCCGCGCAGGGTGGCGAGCGCCTTTTCATCACTCTCGGCGTCTCCCGCGTACAGCGCAGCGCTGACCCCAAGCCTTGACCGGAGCTGTTCCAGGGCTTGTCCCTTGGCTGGTTCTTCGACGGTCAGGTCCAGGACCGTTCCGTCAATGATGAAGTACAGACCAAACTCGATGGCGATCTTCTGCGAAGCGAAAATCACCCGGTCCACTACTTCAGGGGTCGCCGGCCGGGTGTGCACCGCGACGCCCACTGGTTTGCGGACAATGCTGATGCCTTTTTCGAACCCGACGGCTTCCGTCAGTGCGGTGGCCGCCTGCTGGAGCAGTTGTTCCGTGGCAAGCGAGAGCGTGTAGGCGTAGCCCATGTCGAACTCAACCCCGTGGGAGCCCACCAAGTGCACCTCGGCCGGCAGCCGCGACACTGCGGCCAGATCCCTGAGGGACCGCCCGGAAATAATGGCGGTGTGGGTGTTGGGTAGGGCGGCGAGCGCCCGAAGGGCAACGGCGGCACTGTCCAGGGGCAAGGTCTCTGTGGAAACGCCCTCCGCCGAACACAGGGTGCCCCCATAGTTGCAGGCCACCAACAAACCAGGGACCCGGGCGAGGACCCTGAGCTCCGCGAACAACTGCGGGGTGATGCCATTCTCCGCGTCGGACTGGAGCACTGTCCGGAGCAGGCCAAGCGGGAGCGATTTCATCAGCAGCGCGGAATCGGCGACTGATTGGTTCAAATGCGTAGGCATGGCGAATCCTTCCGAAGCGGATAGCTACAGTCTCCGCCCGGACGGTTTCGCTTGACTACCTAGTAGATTGCAAATGCGTAAAGCTATTCCTTGGATTTATGCAGGGTTACGCAGGAACCAGTCCTGCGACCTCGGCCACGAGCTCCACGGACCGCAGGCGTTCTTCGGTTCCGATGCTCTGGTGCGCCACGATCAGCTCGTCGGCATCGGCGAACGCCGCGAACTCATCAAGGTAGTCACGCACCACGTCCTTGGTTCCTACAGCGGAGAACTTCATCATCTGGGCGATGTGCTGGCCTTGCGGCGAGTCGAGAACCATGTCGGCCTCGTCATCGGTGAACTCGCGTCCGCCGCCGAAGAACAGGGACACCCGGGCGCGCTTCACGGCGAGGTGGATGGCTTGTGCCTCGGCATTGGAGTCCGCCGCTGTGACGTTCACGCCCGCGATGACGTGCGGCTGGGACAACTGCTCGGACGGCTTGAATTCGCGTCGGTAGACCGCAACAGCGTCCTGCAGGGCAGCAGGAGCGAAGTGTGAAGCAAACGCGTAGGGAAGGCCCAACTGGGCGGCCAGCTGGGCACCGAACAGCGAGGAGCCCAGGATGTAGAGCGGCACGTTGGTGCCCTTGCCCGGCGTCGCTTCAACGCCTTGGATGCGCGTGGGTCCAGTGAGGTATCCCTGAAGTTCCAGGACGTCCTGCGGGAACCTGTCCGAGGACGTGTGGTCGCGACGCAAGGCGCGCATGGTGTTCTGGTCACTGCCGGGCGCGCGTCCCAGCCCGAGGTCGATTCGTCCCGGGTGCAGGGTCTCGAGTGTGCCGAATTGCTCCGCGATGGTCAGCGGCGAGTGGTTGGGCAGCATGACGCCACCTGCCCCGAGGCGGATGGTGTTGGTGTGCGCGGCGACGTGCGCAATCAGCACGCTGGTAGCCGAGGAGGCAATGGCGGACATGTTGTGGTGCTCCGCATACCAAACGCGACGGTAGCCCAGCTCTTCAGCCTTCTGCGCCATCGCGACGCTGCCCGCGAGGCTTTCCGCTACCGTCTGGCCCTTGCCGATTGTTGCCAGGTCGAGGATGGAAAGAGGAACAGTCACGGGGAGGCCTTTCGGTACGTTTGCGGTGCCCGCACTGTTGGTTGCCGGGCACTCTAGCGACAACGACGGCGGCACCCGGCTTATTTCTGTGAGTTGCGTCGCGCTCGGTTTTCCGAAGGTCCCGGGGCAGTTTTGTGACCCCGTTGTACGCCCGATTAACCGCCGTGAACCCCTGTATCCCAGCGTTTCAGGGGGCTTTGACCTGTATCAGCGGGCTGCCGGATAGTTGCAGCCACAAGTACGCATCAGACTTCCCGATTCGGGCAATCCAAGGAGAACAAATGGCACGTTTCGCAGCCAAATCCGGCGTGACCGCGGCGCTGGCCGCTACCGCCCTGTTGGGGCTCGCGGCCTGCTCCGATCCTGGGGCGACAGCGGCAAGCAACGCGTCCGCTCCACAAGGGTCGGCAAGCGCGAACGCCTCATCAAGCACCAAGGAATTCAACCTGACCCCGCAGCAGGACCGCATCAAGGTGAGCGTGGACTCCGCGGCGGCCGCACTGGTTCCGGACGCCATCAAGGCCGACGGCAAGCTCACAGTGGTCACCACCGGCGGCACTCCCCCGCTGAGCACCTTCGCTACGGATAACAAGACCCTCATCGGCAGCGAAGTGGATATTGCCTATGCTGTGGGCGAGAGCCTGGGACTGCAGGTCGAGGTGCTGCCGGTGGCGTGGGCTGACTGGCCGTTGGGCGTCGAATCAGGCAAGTACGAGGCCGTCCTGTCCAACGTGACAGTCACCGAAGCACGCAAGGAGAAGTTCGACTTCGCCACGTACCGCAACGACCTCCTGGGTTTCTACGCCAAGACGGACTCGGACATTTCAAGCATCAAGGAAGCGAAGGACGTGGCCGGCAAACGCATCATCGTCGGCTCGGGCACCAACCAGGAAGCCATCCTGGTGCGCTGGGACGAGGAGAACAAGAAGAACGGCTTGAAGCCGGTTGAGTTCCAGTATTACGACGACGACTCCGCCTCCCAGCTCGCCCTCCAGTCAGGCCGCGCGGACCTCACGTTCGGGCCAAACGCTTCGGCCGCTTACAAGGCGGCCAAGGACGGCAAGACCAAGGAGGTGGGCACGCTGGAAGGTGGCTGGCCGCTGAAGGCCGAGATCGCGTTCACCACCCAGAAGGGCAACGGCTTGGCCGTGGCCGCCCAGGCTGCGCTCAATACCCTGATCAAGGACGGCAACTACGGAAAGATCCTGGACCGTTGGGGTCTCTCTTCCGAGGCCATCCCCGCGTCCGAACTGAACCCGGCAGGCCTGCCCAAAAAGTAGGAACCGCTGACCCGACTGAGTAGCAGCAGATGCCCTTTTGAAACCTCAGGAGGGCATCTGCTGCGACCTACTTGGGTGCGGTTAGAAGTGGGCGGGGTCCGTGTTGGCCCCGCAGAGGATCACTGCCACGGTTTCGCCCGCCCGTGGAGTGTAGGCGCCGGACAGCAACGCCGCGTACGCTGCGGCAGCACCGTGTTCCACGACGATCCGGTGCTTCTCCCAGAGGGCACGGCGTGCCTGGACGATGTCCTCATCCGTGACCAGCACGCTCTGGACACCCGTGCGGCTGGCGACTCCGAAGCCAATCTCGCCGATCCGGCGGGCGCCGAGGGAATCGGCCGCGATCCCGGAGACCGCCACATCCACTGGTTCGCCTTGGGCCAGCGCGGTGTGCAGGGTGGGAACCGTTTCCGGTTCGACGCCCACAACACGCGCCCTGCCCTCTGCCGCCGCCGCGATGCCGCCCATCAGGCCGCCGCCGCCAACAGCAACGAGGATGGTGTCGACGTCGGGCAGTTCATCCAGCAGCTCAAGCCCTACCCCGCCGGCGCCCGCCACGATCTCCGGCTGGTCGTAGGCGTGGCAGTAGACCGCGCCCTTCTCCTCGGCGAACCGTACTGCGGCCGCGTAGGCCTCGGCGTACTCGGCGCCACCCTGGACCACGGTGGCACCAATGGCGTAGAGCTTATGGACCTTGTTTGCCGGGGCAGACTCGGGAACAAAGACGGTGGCGGGGACTCCCAGCTTGGCTGCGGCATAGGCGTTGGCCAGGCCCGCGTTGCCACCGGAAGCCACCACGACGCCGACTGCCGGGTCCAGCTCGCCGTTTTCCTTCGCTGTGAGCAGGCGGTTGAACGCGCCACGGGCTTTGAAAGAGCCTGTGTGCTGCATGTATTCGCATTTGAACCACAGGTGGTAGGGCTCCTGGTCGCCGCTCTCGGCAAGGGGCGTATGGCGGACCCAACCCGCTGTCCGTGAGTACGCTGCTTCTACTTCTTCGCGTGTGACCATCGTGGCTGCACCTTTCCGTCCGTTTCATCCTATGGTTTGCGAAGACGTCCTGACCGACTGTGCAGCATAGGCTGGATCCATGCCTGCCGATTTTGCCCTCCGCCCTGCCGTTGCCTCCGACGCTGCCTGGATCGCGGAACTCAGGGCCGTGGTGATGCGCCCTGACCTGGAACGGTTGCAGCGGTTCGATCCCGTCCGTGTCCGCGAGCGCTTCCTGAACGGTTTCCAGCCGGAGTACACGTACATCATCCATACCGACGGCGTGGATGCCGGTGTCATTGCCGTTCGTCCCGAGCCGGACGCGCGGTGGATTGAGCACTTCTACGTTGCCCCGACCCATCAAGGCAGGGGCCTGGGCGGTGCCGTGCTCCGACACGTCTTGGCGGGTTCCGTTGACGAACGCCCGTTCCGTTTGAACGTGCTTCAAGGCAGCGCCGCCCGCCACTTGTATGAGCGGCATGGCTTTGTGCTGGAGTCCGAGGGCCCGATCGATGTGTTCATGGTGGCCCCAAACCCCAGCGCCTCCTGACTGCCAGCCGCCTGTGCGGTAACGTCAGCACAAACATCAATGCCGGCTTCCGGGGGGGAACATCATGGGGAACGTTCGAGCGCGCACCAAGCGGTTTTCAACGCTTTCAGCAATGGCCCTGGCGGCCGGGCTCTTGGCTACCGGCGCACCGCCAGCCACTGCGGACAACCAACCAACGCCCATCATCGACGGCGCCGCGTACGTGGGTGCCGAACTGCGCCGACAGTACGACTACAGCTATTGGGGCTGCAGGGATGCGGACGGCTCGGGCGACGCCATTACTTTGGAGTGGTTGCGCGACGGCGAGGCGCTCCCTGAGGAACGGCAAGGGGAAACCTTGCGGATCCTCCCGGAGGACCAGGGCAGCCGCATTTCGATGCGGGTGCACCCTCTGACACCGGGGAGCCAGGGCTGCCCCACCGGCACGCAACTGAGCGCGGAGTCCCTGCCCATCAAGGCATCCAGCCGGGCGATGGGCTGGACCGGACGGGGCAATTTTGAACCGCTCGCCCGGACCAACGACGGCCGGCTCATCCTGTACCCGCGGACATATACCTATTACAAGGGCGCCTGCGAGGGACCCTGTCCTGCGTACTGGGGTTCGTGGGACGAGCCCCAGCAGGTAGGCCAAGGGTGGAACGTCTTCAATATCGTCTTCTCCCCCGGAGACTTCGACGGGGACGGCTTCAATGATCTCCTCGGCAGGGACGCGGCGGGCAACCTGTTCCTCTACCCCGGCGACGGCGAGGGCGGCTGGCTCGAGCGGCAGCAAGTTGGCCAGGGCTGGAACATCTTCAACACCATTGTCGGTCCGGGCGACTTCAACGGCGACGGCACCAACGATGTGCTGGCACGCGACGCCGCGGGCGGACTTTTCCTTTACCCCGGCGACGGCGAGGGCGGCTGGCTCGACCCGGAGCAGGTGGGCTGGGGCTGGCAGGTCATGAACAAGATCATCACCGGCGGCGACATGAATGCCGATGGTGCCGTGGACATCTTCGGACGCGACCAGGACGGCTACCTGCACCAGTACCCCACTGACGGCGAGGGCGGCTGGGAGGAACCTGCGTCCCTCGGCCCGGGGTGGGAGACGTTTTCCGAGGTGGCCGGGCTCGGCAGTTCCGGCCACTCGAAATACAACGAGCTCTCTGCCGTTGACGCCGACGGCAACCTTCTCAGTTACATTACGGGCGCATCAAACACAGGGCTGTATGGCCCGTACGGGCCTATCGGCCGGGGTTGGAACGTCTTCAAGGAACTGCTCTAGAGCGGTTGCCCCAACACCGTCAGCTGCAGGCTGACGGTCCCGCGCGAACCGTCGACGACGGCGGCACCCGGCCCGCCGCCGTCGGGCGCTCCGCCGTGCTGGTCCGGCGTGAAGCCAAACCAGCGCCGGCAGAGCTGCACCAGGCGGCCCGTGCTCATGAGACCCGCACCGACTCAGCGGAGCGCACCGGGGTCTCCAGCCCAAGGTTTTCGCGGAGGGTGGTGCCCCGGTATTCCGTGGGATAAACGCCGCGTTCCTGGAGCTCGGGCACCAGGTGGTTCACGATGTCATCCAGGCCAGTGGGGATGAGCCACGGCGAGATGTTGAACCCGTCCACGGCACCAACCCGTGCGTATTCCGCGAGGTGGTCGGCCACGGCGGTGTAGGAGCCGGTGAACGTGGCGTCGACGCGTGCCGTCTTGGACGTGACGAACTGGCGGATGGACAGGCCCTTGTCCTTGGCCTCGGCCCTCCACTGATCGGCGAGCTGCCGGGCCTTGGCGCCGTGGAACCCGCTGCCCCGGGTCTCGGAGGTTTCTTCCACGACGGGATCGATCTCCGGAAGGGGACCATCGGGATCATAGGAGGTGAGCTCGCGGCCCCAGAACTGCTCCAGGTAGGCAATGGCCTGCTGCGGGCCGATCTGCAGGCTGCGGACCCATGCTTTCTTGTCCTGTGCTTCCTGGTCTGTGGCTGCGAGGATGAATTCGCTGGCCGGCATGATCTGCACGGCGTTGGCACCGCGGCCGGCTGCGATGGAGCGGGCAACGATGTCGCGGCGGAATTCCACGGCGTTGTCGAACTTGGGGTGCGCGGAGAAGATCACGTCTGCCTGGCGGGCCGCGAAGTCACGGCCGTCCGGGGAGTCGCCGGCTTGGAAAAGCACGGGGCGGTACTGGGCGCTGCGGGGCAACAACGGGGTGACGTCCACGGTGTAGTGCTGACCCTCGTGAAGAACGCGTCGTGCCGGGCCCGAAGGTGTTTCCCACGAATCCCAGATTCGCTTGGCGGTCTCAACGAAGGCTTCAGCATGCTTGTAACGGTCGGCATGGTCCAGGTAGCCGCCGCGGCGGAAGTTTGCCCCTGTCCAGGCGTTGTCCGTGGTGACGATGTTCCAAGCAGCCCTGCCGCCGGAGATCAGGTCCAGCGACGCCAAACGGTGCGCGAGGTCTGCGGGATCGTTGTACGTGGTGTTCTGGGTGGCCACCAAGCCGATGTTGGAGGTCACGGCAGCCAAGGCGGCCAGCATGGTTTGCGCGTCCGGACGGCCCACCACGTCCAGGGCGTGGGGCCGGCCAAGGTGCTCGCGGAGCCGGAGTCCTTCGCCCAGGAAGAACGCGGCGAACTTGCCGCGCTCCGCGGTCTGGACGATCCGGCGGAACGACTCAAAGTCGGTCTGCGAACCGGATTCGGCGGCTTTCCAAATAGTGCCGGAGTTCACGCCCTGGAAGAAGATACCGAACTGGATGTGGCCGCTGGGCTGGAAAATGTCGCGTGTCATGATGTTCCCTTACTTTCCTGCGCCGGAAGCGGTGGTTGCATAGCGGTTCTCCGCCGGTCCGAGGCCCAGCAGGTCGCGGAACGTACTGTCCTGGATAGGCGGCCGCAAGGAACCGCGGCGACGAAGTTCCGGCAGGACCACCCGTGACAGTTCGTCCAACCCGGCATCCAGAACATCCGGGTGGAGGCGAACGCCGTCGGCCTCCTGGAGCAGTGCATCGAGAAGGTCGGTGAGACGCTCGGCAGAGCCGACAAACCGCGCCCGTCCGGTTTCCGCATCGGACAAGGATCGCGAGGCCGCAGCTTCGCCGCGCGAGTCCAGGACGACGTCGAGCTCCGCAACAACTGCCACGGAAGCACCCAGGCGGGCACGCACGTCACGAACTTCGGCAGCGAGCAGTTCGGGCGTGGGCGCGGACACCATGACAGCATCCACGGCGTCGGCCGGAACCAAACCTTCGCCTACCAAGGATGCAGCAGCGATCACCGGCAACTGTCCCTGCAGGGGCCTCGGAATGATGGAGGGGCCCTTCACGGAATACCCGGCACCTGCAAAATCAGACGGCGTTTCGAAATCCGCGTAGTGCAGCTTGTCCACGTCGATGTACCGGCCGGTGGCGACGTCGCGGATCACGGCGTCGTCCTCCCAGGAGTCCCACAAACGGCGCCCGACCTCGATGGACGCGGCAGCCTCCTGGGCCAGCGCGGCACCTTCAACCGAAGAACGTCCGACGGCGGCAGCGGCCTCGGGCGACTCGGCCGCAGTCACGATCCACCCGGCCCGGCCACCGGATACGTAGTCCAGGCTGGCGAGCTGCGTGGAGACGTGGAACGGTTCCGTGTAGACGGTGTCCACCTCGGGGACCACGGCGATGGTACGGGTGACGGGGCCGGCAAAGGCTGCGCGCTGCAGGGCGTTGGTCCGTCCGGCTTCCGGAGTGTCCGTGAAGGTTGCCGCGTGGAAACCGGCGGACTCGGCTGCGAGGACAGCGCGGGCAAGGTTCTGATACCCGGCACCATCGAGTTCAATGGCCAGAAACCCGGCCTTGTTGTCTTGAGGGGAACTCACTTCTGGTCCTGACGTTCGTAGGGGATCTTTTCGCCGGCTTCGATAGCCACGGTCAGCCGATTTTCGGCCGGCGGGAGTGGGCAGGTAGCGAGGTCGGTATAGGCGCAGGGCAGGTTGACGGCCCGGTTGAAGTCGAGCTCAACCGAGCCATCAGCGGCCGGGACCACGGACAGGGAGCGGTTGGCGGCGTACGTGGTCTTGCCGGAGGTCTGGTCCGTGAACAGCACCGACAGGGAACCAGGAGCGTGGCCGTTGAACGCGGTCAGCGCCAGTTCCTCGCCGGCCAGCTTGAAGCGGATCTCACCGGGAGCTTCGTACACGTGCTGGATACCCTCGACGGCGGCACCCACGGTGGTGGGGCGGGGCGCCTCGAAAGGTACGAAAGTCCCGGCCACGGCAAACGCCGCGTTGGGTGTGTAGGCGGGCGTGCCCTGGTACTCCTGCAACAAGGCATTCGACGGGTTCCGTGGCCGAACGATGTACTCGCCGCCGCGCTTGGCAACCTCGATCACGGTGTCGCCCGAGACCAGGCTGATCCCGCCACGTTCCTCGATCGGCCCAAGCTCCACAGGAGTGCCGTTGTTCAGTTCCACCCCGTCCTGCTGCAGGCTTTCGCCCGGTTCCAGGACAACACGCACGACGTCGGCATCCGCGCTCCAGGTGCCCGGCGCGCCTTCCAGCCGAGTTGCGTCGCTGCTGAGCCAGTGCAGGTGGGTCACGGCGAGGAAGCCATGCGGGTGGGCACGGTGCCGCTCGTGGGCGTCGTGCCACTCCTGCCATTCCTCGTCGAAGGATTCGAGTGCTGTTTCAGTGTGCGTAGACATGTGCGGTATCACTCCTGTTGAAGGCATGGTCGGCTGTGACGGTTGCTGCAGCGTCGGCTTCGGTTGCCCCGGCGAATTCGGGTCGGCCCGCGAAGGGATCCCCGGCGGCCCACAGCGTGCTGGGTGCCGCCGCCCGGATGGCCGGGATAACTTCCAGCGCGAAGCGTTCCAGGATCTCGAGCTGCTGTTCGAACGGCAGCGTTGTAGGCAGGGAGATTGACTGAAGATCGTGGCCGTACAACGAGTGGTAGCTGAGGATCTTGTCGATGACCTGCTCCGGGCTGCCTACCAAGGCCGGTCCCTCGGCCACTGCGTGCTGGATGTCCCTGAACGGCGAGTTGTTGCCGGGAACGTTGCGACCGGCAGTCAGGCCTTCGTAGACCGGACCGTACTGGCGGATAGCTTCCTGCGTGGTGTCCGCGATGAACACTCCACCGGCACCGCTGCCCGAGCCGAGGTACTGGTGCCGGGGATCATGTCCGTGGCGCTCGTACTCTTCGCGGTAGTGGTCGATCAGGACCTTGTAGTTCTCCCGCGGCTGGATGGCATTGGCCGTGAACAGCGGATCTCCCCACTTGGCGGCGAGCGCAGCGGAGGTCAGGGTTGTAGCCGAGCCGTGCCAAATCCGCGGCGACCCCGCGAAGGGGCGTGGCGTCGTCGTGGTCGGCTCCGTGAGGGCGGGCCTGAAGCGGCCGGACCAGGTGACGCTTTCCTTGCGCCACAGCGTGCGCAGCAGTGCGTACTTTTCGGCGAGCAGTTCCCATTGCTCGTCCAGGGACAGGCCAAACAAGGGGTACTGGAGCACCTCGTTGCCCTTGCCGATCACGAGTTCCAGTCGGCCACGGCTCAGTTGGTCGATGGTGGCGTAGTCCTCGGCCACGCGCACGGGATCCAGCACGGAGAGCACGGTGACACCGGTCTGCAGGCGGATGCGGCTGGTGACGGCGGCAATCGCGGCGAGGACCGTCGTCGGAGAGGACGACACGAACTCGCCCGCGTGGCGTTCCCCCACGGAGAAGCTGTCATAGCCAAGCTCCTCCGCCCGCCGGGCTGTCTCCACCACCTGGTTCAGGCGGTCAGCGGTGGAGACAATTTTCCCCGTGACCGGGTTCTTCACATGGGGAATGATGTCCAGGACCTGGAACTTCATTTGCCGGCACCAAAGGTCGCTTCAGTGACAGTCTTCGATTCCGTCAAGGCTTCCTCGGAAAGGCCCCAGCGTTCCAGGACCTTGCCGTACGAGCCGTCCTTGATGGTGGAGTTCAGCGCGTCGGTAATGGCCGGAGCCAATCCGTTGCCCTTGAGAGTGGTGGCGGCGACCAGCGTCTCAGCCGGCCAGCCGGCATTGACCTTGCCCACGACTTTGAGGTCGTCACGGGTGTTCTCGCGGTAGGTGACGGACGGGTACGGCGCCAGGTTCAGGTCGGTCCGGCCGGAGGACAAAGCCAGGATGGTGTCGGCGTCCGCGGAGTAGTACTGCAGCGTCGCCGGCGCCTTGCCCTTTTCTTCGAGTTCCTTGTTCCACGCCAGCAGGATCTTCTCCTGGTTGGTGCCCGAGCCCACGGAAATCTTCAGGCCGGAAATATCGTCCGAGCCCTTGATGTCGTAGTTGGAGCTCTTCTTCGCTTCGAAACCCATGTAGGCGGCGCGGTAGGTGGAGAAGTCGAACAGCTTCACGCGGGCCGCGTTGATACCCACGTTGGAGAACACCGCTTCGAAGTCGCCGGACTGGGTCTTGAGCGGCCAGTTCTCCCACGACGTCACTTGGAGGTCCAGTTCCAACCCCAGTTTGTCGGCCACGAGCTGGGCAATGTCCACCTCCACACCAATGGGAGTCTTGTCGTCCGTGGCGTGGAAGGACAGCGGGATGGAACCGGCAGTGGTAGCAACCGTCAGTTTCCCGTCCTTGGCGATGGCTGCCGGAACGGCCCCCGCTGCGGCAGCGTCTTTCTCGCCACGGATCCGGTTCTGGTCGACAGAGGTGTTGTAGACGATGCCATTCCTGGCAGCCTCCGACTCGGGCTTGGCGGCCGATGCCCCGGGATCGGAGCACCCGGCCAGCACGGGAAGCACGACGGCGGGAAGTACAGCGAGTGCCAAAAGCTTGGTTTTGGAAGTGGCGGCGAAAGCGCGGGTAGTGCGAAGCATGGGGTTCCCTAGATGTTGAAAGCTGGTTCGATGACTTTGGAGAAGAAGCTGCGGGTGCGTTCCTCGCGGGGGTTGGCGAAGATGTCCTGGGGTGTGCCGGACTCGACGATCTGGCCTTGGTCCATGAAGACCACGGTGTCCGCAACGTCCCGGGCAAAGCCCATCTCGTGGGTCACGATGATCAGCGTTGTGCCGGACTTGGCGAGCTCCCGGATGACGTCCAGGACCTCGTTGACGAGCTCAGGGTCCAGCGCGGAGGTGGGCTCGTCGAAGAGCAGGATCTTGGGATCAAGTGCCAGCGCCCGGGCTATCGCCACCCGCTGCTGCTGGCCTCCGGAGAGCTGGCGGGGGTAAGCATCGGCGCGGTCCTTCAGGCCCACCCGGTCCAGCAGTTCCAGCCCACGCTTCCGGGCCTCCGCCTTGGAACGTTTTTGGGCCACGATGGGCGCTTCAATGACGTTCTCCAAGGCGGTGAGGTGCGGGAACAAGTTGAAGCTTTGGAACACCATGCCGATGTTGGTGCGCTGCTTGAGGATGTCTTTCTCACGCAGTTCGTGGAGCTTGATCCCGCGGACCTCGTAACCCACCAGTTCGCCATCGATGGTGATGTAACCGCCGTCGACTTTTTCCAAGTGGTTGATGGTGCGCAGGAGCGTGGATTTACCGGAACCGGAAGGCCCGACGATCACGGCAACGCCGCCCGGCCGGACGGACAAGGAGACGCCCTTGAGCACCTCGGTGGCGCCGAAGGACTTCCGGACGTTGGTGATGTCCACCTGGCCGCGGGTGACTTTCGTGTCCGCAGCGGCGGGTCGGGCCGTCGTCGTGCGTTCCCGCTGGGGAGCACCACCTTGGGGAGCTGACGGTTCCTCGGCCAGTTTGGCCTCTGCGAGGTGGGCGGCGGCAGCCGCTTCGGAGGAAGAGAAGACGGTGGTCATCGGGTTTCCTTCGTGGGGGTGGCGGCAACGTGGGTGGTGAAGAACTTGCGGGCCTTCTGCAACGGGGTGAGCGGCAGTGTCCTGAGGGCGCCCTTGGAGAAGTGGCGTTCGATGTAGTACTGGAAGACGCTCAGCACGGAGGTGATCACCACGTACCAGAGCGTGGCGACGAGCAGGAGCGGCAGCACCTGCTGGGTCCGGTTATAGATGACTTGGACCGTGTAGAACAGCTCGGAGTAGGCCAGGACGTAGACGATCGAGGTGCCCTTGACCAAGCCGATGATCTCGTTGAACGCATTGGGCAAAATGGCGCGCATCGCTTGGGGCAGCACGATCCTGGTGGAACGCTTCCACGCCGGAATGCCCAGGGCCGAGGCAGCTTCCAGCTGGCCCTGGTCCACGGAGAGGATGCCGCCGCGGATGATTTCTGCGGAGTAGGCTGCCTGGTTCAGGGTGAGGCCCAGGACGGCTGCAGCGAACTGACTGATGAGCGTGGTGGTCTGGGCCTCGAAGAAGCGGACGTCCGTGAACGGGATGCCGAGGCTGATCTTTTCGTACAGGTAGCCCAGGTTGTACCAAAGCAGGAGCTGGACCAGCAGCGGCGTGGAGCGGAAGATCCAGGAGAACGTCCAGGAAACCGAGACCAGCAGTGGCGAAGCGGACAGCCGCATGAGGGCAAGGATGAATCCGAGGACGAACCCCAGGACACCGGAGATGGCCGTGAGCTTGAGGGTCTCGATGAGTCCGTTGACTACCGACTGGGCGGTGAACCACTCGGCCACCACGCCCCACTCCCAGCGGGGGTTGGTGACCAGGGACCAGGCAATGGCGGCGACGCCGGCGGCAACCAGCACGGTGCCCACCCATCGCCAGGGATGCCGGGCCGGAACCAGCTTGTACTCGGAGTAATCCGGGGTGGGCGGTGCAGTGTCCGCCGTGGCAGGCGGTGCGATTGCACTCATGCGCCACCTCATTTCATATCGGTTGTTGCCTATCGGATGGCTGCCAATCTAGGGCCGCGCGAAACCCGGCAGCAAGGCAGGAATTTGCACTTCTTCACTGGACTTCGCGGGGCTTCGCAGGAGTTCGCACAGCGTCACAATCACGTTCATGAGCCGCCATATGAGTCGGGATCTTGCGCGGCTTAACGCTCCATGACGCGTGGTGAACGGCCGTTACCACCGCCTCGACCGGCGGCCTGCTTCGTCCTTAGATTGGGCATCACCAACCACTGCCGTTTCAGGAGATCCCATGCCGTCACGAGTTCCCGCCATCGCCTTCATTGGCGGCGGCCCGCGCACGGCCGGCGTCCTTGAACGGCTTGCTGCCAACCGCCCGGCATTGTTTCAGGGCCCCCTGCACATCCACGTCATCGAGCCTCATGAGCCCGGCTCCGGGAGGATCTGGCGATATGACCAGGATCCCGGCCTGCTGCTCAACTCCACCGCCGCCGATGTCACCATGTTCACTGACGCCTCGGTGGCCTGCGATGGGCCCTCTGTTGAAGGCCCAGGCCTCTCCACCTGGGCCGCCGGCGTGTTGGACGGCACCATCCGGGACGTCCCTGCCCTGGAGCCGCACCTTCTCGCGCAACTTCGCTCCCTGACGCCCGAGTCCTTTCCCACCCGGCAACTCCAGAGCAAGTACCTTGAGTGGTTCTTCGGCCGGGCCGTCAACACCCTCGGCCCTGAGGTCACGGTGACGGTGCATCGCGAAACGGCCACCGCGGTCTCAGCTGCGTCCGGCGGCGGGCACGACGACGGTCCGCACCGCGTGCGGCTCGCTTCCGGCATTGAGGTTCCAGCCGACGTCGTGGTGTACGCAGTGGGCCACACCGATTCCCTGCCGGACCCCGAATCTGCCCGCCTCAGTGAGTTCGCCGCCCGGCACGGCGGGTTCCACGCGCCGCCGTCGTACACCACGGACGTTGACTACTCCGGCCTCCAGGCCGGCCAGGACGTGATTGTCTCCGGCATGGGCCTGGCATTTGTGGACCTGCTGGTGCTGCTGTTCGAGGGCCGCGGCGGCCGTTTCGAAGAAAGGCCCGACGGCGAACTGGACTATGTGCCCTCCGGCGCCGAACCCCGGGTCTGGGCCGGTTCACGGCGCGGCGTGCCCTTCCACTCCAAAATCTCCTCCGTTCTCCGCGGCGAGCCGATCGCCCGCCCGCGATACTTCACCGCAGAGGCCGTTGATGCGCTCCTCACCAAGCACCAGGAACTCGACTTCCGCACGCACCTGTGGCCGCTGATCGCCAAGGATGCCGGCTACGCCTACTATCGGGAACTGTTCACCGGATACCCGTCGCGGGTTCTGGGAACATGGACCAGCTTCGAGTCGCGTTTTGACGCCGTCGATTGGTACAGCACTGCCCGGGAAGAACTGGCGGCCTTCTCCATACCGGATCCTGCCTTGCGCCTGGACCTCGAGAAACTGGACCACCCGCTCAGTGGTTGCGCGTTCGCCGACCATGACACGGTGCAGCGCTCCGTTGCCGCGTACATCCAGAACGACCTCAACCTCCGCACAAGCCCGGACCATTCCGAGACCCTCGCCCTCTTTACGGCTTTGTTGTTCGTCTACATGGACCTCGGCCGGCTGGTCCCGCAGGAGCGACTCAACGCACGCTCCCAGCAGGCGATCCACGGATGGTGGCACGGCTTCTTCAGCTTTGTGGACTCCGGACCGCCGTCGCACCGCCTCCGCGAGATGCTGGCGCTGCACAGGGCCGGGCTCCTGAAGTTCCTGGGTCCTGGCATGTGGGTCCGTGCCGATGATTCCCTCGGTCGGTTCGTAGCCGGCTCATTCCAGTCCCCCGTGATGGTGGACGCCGCCGCGTACATTGAGGCGCGGCTGCCGTCCGCTTCCGTGGAGCGTTCCGCCAATCCCGCACTGGCCGACCTGCACGACGCCGGATGGGGCACCGAACAACGGCTCCTCACCTCCGAAGGCGCACACTCCACCGGGAAACTCCTGGTCTCCGGGAATCACGAGGTACTCTCCCCTGTTGGTACTCCTCAGAAGGGTTTGTTCGCGGTGGGTCCGTGGACGTCCGGCTGGGGCGCAGGGGCGTTTGCCCGTCCCAACACCAACGCAGCACCCTTCCGGGAGAACGACGCCCTGGCGCGCCGGATCCTGTCCACCGTTGCTGCCGCCCGCCCAACTGAGTCGCAGTTGATGCCGTTTTGAGCCCTCACAACGGCATTAACTGCTACCTACTTGGGTTCCACCTACGAAAGGCCTGACATGACCACCACCCCAACCCTGCCGACGTCGGGCCTTACCGTCCTCAGCCTGCCCATGCGCGATCCCCGCGTCCGTCCGCTCCTGGACGAGCTCGCCGTCGAATACGAAACCCGCTACGGGAACCTGTTCGGCACCGGGGGCGCAGCCGAGGAACTGAACAGGTACCCGGCAGAGGAATTCGAAGCCCCGCACGGCGCGCTGGTCATCATCCAGGAGAACGGCGAGTCCGTGGCCGGCGGCGCGTTCCGCCGCTATGACGACCACACAGCCGAGCTCAAAAGGATCTGGACCCACTCGGCCCACCGACGCCGTGGGCTGGCCCGCTTGGTCCTGACGGAACTGGAGAATGAGGCCCGACGGCGGGGCTACCGGAAGCTCTACCTCACCACTGGCCCGCGCCAGCCGGAGGCCAGGAACCTGTATCTGGCCACAGGCTACAAAGCGCTGTTCGACCTCGCCGCAGACCCCGAGGAAATCAAGCATTTGGCGTTCAGCAAGGATCTTGCCGTGCACAGCTAAGCTATGCGCATGGCCAACAAATCCACTGCCGAAAAAATCGCCACCATCCAGCAGGGGTACGCCCTGGAAGGTGCCACCATCGAACTCGGCGCCGCGATCGTTGACGGCGAGATCCACAAGGAAGCGCAGGTCAGGCTTCCACTGGCCATGATGAACCGGCACGGACTGGTGGCCGGGGCCACGGGTACCGGCAAGACGGTCACGCTGCATATGATCGCCGAACAGCTTTCGACGGCGGGTGTTCCGGTTTTCCTTGCGGACATCAAGGGTGATCTGTCCGGACTGGCGACGCCGGCCACTGGCAGTGAGAAGTTGACTGCCCGCACGTCGGCGCTGGGGCAGGACTGGCAGGCCAAAAACTTCCCCGTCGAGTTCCTGAGCCTCGGCGGCGACGGCCACGGAATCCCGGTCCGCGCCACCATTACCTCCTTTGGACCCATCCTGCTCTCACGCATCATGGACCTCAACGACACCCAGGAGTCCAGCCTCCAGCTGATCTTCCACTTCGCGGACAAGAACAACCTGGAGCTCATCGACCTCAAGGACCTTCGAGCTGTCATCCAGTTCCTCACCTCGGACGAAGGCAAGGCCGAACTCGCCGACCTCGGTGGGCTGTCCAAAGCCACCGCAGGGGTGATCCTGCGTGAGCTGGTCACCCTTGAAGCCCAGGGCATGGAGAAGTTCTTCGGTGAGCCCGAGTTCGATACCGCAGAGCTCCTCCGCACAGCCCCGGATGGCCGCGGTGTGATCAGCTGCCTGGAGCTCCCCACCCTGCAGACCAAGCCGCTGCTGTTCTCCACGTTCCTCATGTGGCTCCTCGCGGATCTCTTCGAGGAACTCCCCGAAGCCGGCGACCTGGACAAACCCAAACTCGTGTTTTTCCTGGACGAGGCACACCTGCTGTTCAACGGCGCGTCCAAGGCCTTCCTCGAAGCAATCACCACCACGGTGCGGCTCATCCGTTCCAAGGGTGTGGGCATATTCTTCGTCACCCAGACCCCCAAGGATGTTCCCGCCGATGTCCTCGGCCAACTCGCCAACCGAGTGCAGCACGCCTTGCGCGCTTTCACCCCCGAGGATGCCAAGGCGCTGAAGGCCACCGTCTCCACGTTCCCGGTCAGCGACTACGACCTCGAGGAGACGCTCACCTCGGCCGGCATCGGCGAGGCCGTCATCACCGTCATGAACGAGAAAGGCGCGCCCACGCCCGTTGCTCTGACCCGGCTCCGCGCACCCGAGTCCGTGATGGGTCCCAGCACCGACGAGCTGGTTCTCAGCACCGTAGCCGCGTCCTCTTTGTTGGTGAAATACGGAACCGCAGTGGACAACCTTTCCGCCTACGAGAAGTTGAACGGCCAGGCAGCCGTCCCTACGGGCGATGCTGCACCGGGGCAGCCACCAGTGCCCGCTTCGGGCGGCTCCTCCCAGGCCGACATCGACGCCGAAGCCCGCCGCATCGAGGAGGAAATCCTCGGCCGCCCCAGTTCGCGGCCAGCCTCCACACCTGAGTCCTACCCGGCGCCGCCGGCGCCAACTCCCGCTCCGCAATCGTCCCAGCAACAGGACGGCATGTTCGGTGACATCGCCGGCGCCCTTGGTGGGGCGCTGGGCGGAGGGCTCAAGAGCATGGTCCGGTCCATGGGCACGCAGCTGGGCCGCGACCTGCTGCGCGGCGTCTTCGGCACCTCCTCACGGCGGCGCCGCTAGTCCTGGTTGGCTGTCCAAAGCACGACGCCGGGTGGCGGCAAGGCCTGCTGCCACCCGCCGTCGAGCCTTCTCCAATCGGTGGACATACGTCATAACGCGGCCTTCATGCACGGTGATCGCTGCCGCGACAGGTAACGTAAAGGGCGTGCAGTTGAGTCAAGCGTTCGTCAAGACCGCAGCCGGGTGGCTGCTCGGTCTGATGCTTGCTGCCGCCGGGGCGATCGTCTGCATCAACCTGGTGAGCTCTTCCGTGGCCAGTCCCCAACAGCCCGTCAAGGAGTATTTGGCGGCGCTGCAGAAGGGTGAGGGCGAAGAGGCGCTGGGCCTGCTCCGCGCCAAAGTGCCCAGCTCAAACGCATCCATGCTCGATGGCACAGCCCTGCAGACCGCCGCTTCCAAGATGACCGACGTCAAGGTGGGAAACCCTGAATCACGCGGCAGCAACCGCGTCGCAGTGCCCGTTGACTACACCTTGGACGGCAGTAAGCTCCACACCGAGTTCCTGATGGAACGGACCGGGACGCAGTGGTTGTTCTTCGCGAAGTGGGCGTTCGTGCCCACCACCCTGCCCACCATTGAAGTCACCGTGGTCAACGCCAGCGAAGCCACCCTCAATGGCGTCCCAGTGAACATGCCCAACGGCCGCAACACCTTCGCCGTGTTCTTCCCCGGCAAGTACGAAGCAAGCCTCAACGGGACATTCTTCGAAGCCCCTGCCGCCTCAGCCCTTGTGTCAACGCGCGACGGCGGCCAAGCACCCTTGAACCTGCAGACCCGCTCCACGAAGTCCATGAACGAGGCGGTCGCAGGGAAGGTCCGGGAGTTCCTGGACAACTGCGCCGCCCAGGCCACCGAGCAGCAGCGGCTCCAGCCGGATTGCCCGTTCTACCACGCCAGCAATGCCCGTGTCGTTGACGGGACCATCAAATGGGCCATCACCGAGTACCCCAAAATCACCATCGAACCCTTTGGCGGCAAGTGGGTGGTAGCTCCCCTCAACGGCAAGGCCACGCTGACCGCCAGGGAGATCAACCTGTTCAGCGGGTTCGTCAACGACCTCAACGTGGAGCACGACTTCAGCTTCACCACCCAGTTGGACGTGGGCAGCGACACCGTGACGGTTACTCCCCTGCTGACCTTCTGAGCTTTCCGCCGACACGGCTGGGCCACACGGGCGGGCTGGGCCGCACGGGGTCGACACGGAAATGGCCCGGGCCGTCCCCCGAAGGAGCAACCCGGGCCATCCCTGTCAATCTGATTTAGTCCATGCCACGCAGGTCCAGCACCAGCTCGGACTCACCGTCCGCTTGCAGGACCACCGGAATGCCCCAATCCTGCTGGTAGAGGTGGCAGGCTGCATGGTCCGGGATTTCGCCGTCTTCAGTCTCAGGTCCATCGCATGCGGCCGCGCGGGCGGTGATGTGCAGGATTCCCTCGGGCACATCAGCGGACAGCTCCAGGGTGCGCAGCAGCCCCACAGACGTTCCGCCTCCGGAGACCAGCAGTTCCGGCGGGGTGGAGGAGATCTTCAACTGCGTGGGGTCGCCCCAGCGGTCATCCAGCTTCTGGCCGGTCGGCGCCTTGAAACGGACGGCGAGTTCCAACGCGCCGGGGGTCACCGGACTCTTGGGGCGGTGCGTCTGCGACGCACCTTCATCCACTTGCTGGGCTTCTTTGGGAATCGGTACCAGGACCAGCTGGTGCTTGTTCGACTCCACCACTACAAGCAGCGGCTCGCTGCCTTCAACCTGGACCACGACGACGTCACTCGGCTCCGCGAGGCCCCTCGCCAACGTGGACACGGACTTGGTGGCGGGGTCGTACCGGCGAACGGCACCGTTGTAGGTGTCGGCGATGGCTACGGAACCATCCGGCAGGACAGTAACGCCGAGTGGGTGCTGCAGGCGGGCTTCAGCGGCGTCGCCGTCACGGAACCCGAAATCGAACAGGCCCTTGCCCACGGCGGTTTCGAGGGTCACGCCGGAATCGGTGACCACCAGGCGACGCAGCGACGATGTCTCCGAGTCAGCGACCCAGATGTTGCCGTCGGCGTCGATTGCCAACCCTGAGGACTGGGCGAACCAGGCTTCCTCGGCTTTGCCGTCCAACAAGCCTTCAAGCCCGGAACCGGCCAGGATGGAGACCTCATTGCTGAGGGGGTCAAAGGCGAAGATCTGGTGGGTACCAGCCATGGCGATGACAACACGCTGCAGCTTCCCGCTCCACACAACATCCCACGGCGAGGACAAGGACACCCCGGTGCCGAGGCCAAGCGCCCCAACATCGATCGCGTCGGCGGCGAAGTCAGCCGGACCGGCGTCGTGGTGTTCAGACCACGTACCGGCGCCGGTGTCCGTCACGCGGGCTGGACCGGCGTCGAGCAGTCGCTGCACGCCATTGCCCGCAACCGTCTGCACATAACCCGAGCTCAGCGTCACACCGCGGAGTCGGTGGTTGACGGTGTCGGCTACAACAGCGTCGTAGCCAAGCTTCCACGCCAGCTCCGAGGGGAGCAGCGCGACGCCCTGCGGTTCGTTGAACTGTGCGATCTCGGCTTGCCCGTCCAAGTACCCCTTGGTGCCGGAGCCGATGACGCGCTCTACGGTTTCAAGGTCGGGGCGGAGTTCCACGAGCCTGTGGTGGCCGGAGTCCACTACAAGGTAATTGCCGTTGGCCAGCTGCGTGGCTTTACCCGGGAACCGCAAAGTGCCCGACGTCGGCACGGGAGCCACGTACGGGCCGTTACCGCGGTGGAGGGTTCCCTTGGCCTCATGCTCGGCAACGAGTTCTTCCAGCAGGACAGCTAGGCCGTCGGCATGGCCCTCGCCCGAAAGGTGGGCCACGATGTAGCCCTCGGGGTCGACGACCACCAGGGTGGGCCAGGCACGGGCCGTGTACGCCTTCCAGGTGGCCAGCTCCGGGTCGTCCAGGACCGGGTGATGGATTTCGTAGCGCTCAACGGCGGATGCCAGGGCGACGGGATCTGCCTCGTGCTCAAACTTGGGCGAGTGCACGCCGACCGTCACCAGGACGTCCGAGTACTTTTCCTCGAGCGGGCGCAACTCGTCCAGGACGTGCAGGCAGTTGATGCAGCAGAAGGTCCAGAAGTCGAGCAGCACGATCTTGCCCCGCAAGGACTCGAGGTCCAAGGATTTGCCGCCCGTGTTGAGCCAGCCGCGGCCCTCCAGTTCGGAGGCCCGGACCCGGAGTTGGGTGCGTACGGTTTCGCTCATCAGCGTCCTTCCAGCTTGGTATTTGTTTCAGTCTGCCCGGCAGGGTCTGTGGTGGGGCGTTCGGCGTTGGTGCGTTCGGCCTGGGCCGTCCTGGATGGCTGGGCAGTGCGGTTCGCCATCTTGGCGTCGCGGTCGGCGAGCCGGGCAAACATATCGTTGTAAGCGCTGAGGTCGGCGTCGTTATTCCTGTCAGCGGCACGATCAACGCGGCGGGTTTCCCGCTCGTCCGACCTGGACCACATCACGGCCACCCCGATCGCCACCAGCAGCGTGGGAACCTCGCCGATCCCCCATGCCACGGCGCCGCCCAATTGCTGGTCTCCAATCGCCGACGGCCCCCAGGCCCGGCCCAGGTTCCCGAAGTAGTCAGCAGCGAGCAGCCCGGTTCCACCCATGATGGCGACGCCGAAGAAGGCATGGAAGCCCATGGTGGCCAGCAGCAGGAGCAGGCGCATCGGGTACGGAGCACGGCGCGGCAGAGGATCGCTTCCGATCATGCTCAGCACGAAGATGTAGCCCGTCAGGAGGAAGTGGACGTTCATGAGCTCGTGGCCCACGTGCTCGCGCATTGCCAGGCCGAAGAGGTCAGAGTAGTAGAAGAGAACGATCGATCCCGCGAAATTCGCTGCGGCGAACAGCGGGTGCGTCACGATCTGCGAGAACCTCGAGTGCACGAACAGCAGCAACCATTCGCGGAGGCCCCGTGAGCCGTGGGCGCCTTCGCCCCTGGACGGCAGAGCCCGCAGCGCCAGCGTCACGGGTGCGCCCAGGACCAGGAAGATCGGTGCCACCATGGTCAGTGCCATGTGGTCCACCATGTGCGCAGAGAACAGCACACGGCCGTACACAGCGGGCGGGCCCGAGGTGATGTACGTCAGCACCACCAGGCCGATCAGCCAGTTTACGGCCCGGAACCATGACCATTTGTCTCCACGCTTGCGGACCTTGATGATGCCCATGATGTAGGTAACCGCGCCGAACAACGCCACTCCCACCCACAGCCAGTCAAAGCGCCATTCGGTCAGCCAGCGTTCCGGAGTGAGCTCCGGTGGGAGCTCGTAGCCGGAGAGGATGAACGACGGCGATGCATCAGGTGCGTAAGTGGTGGGCTGCGGCGGAGCCGAGCGTCCGAGCGCCACGGCAAGTCCCGACGTCGCGCCCATGACCAGCAGCTCAACCAGAACCAGCTGCCACAGCACGCGGCGGGCAGACATGGAACCGTTTTTGCCAAGCTGCGGGATGACCCACTGCCGATGCATGAAGCCGATGCCACCCAGCACCAGCGTGGCCAGCGACTTCGCGACGATGAGCTGACCATACGGGGAGCCGAACAGGTCGGCAGGGTTGGTCACCCGGATGGCGGCGTTGATAACACCCGAGGCAAACACCAGGACAAAGGCGAAGCCGGCAAGGGACGAGAAACGCCGGAGGGTTTGCTCAGTGATGTCAGGGGTTCCTTTACTCCGGGACCCCGTAAGGATGCCGGAGAGGACCGCGAGCATGATGATTCCACCCACCCATGTGGAGACCCCCACCAAGTGGAGTCCCAAGGAGTTGATTGCACCTTCGTGGTCGCTTGAGCTTGAAGAGTGCCCGATCAACGCTGTGGGAACAAGGCCAATCAATGCCAGCAGGAGAGTGAAGGCAAGACCGGTCAGGGATCGGACGCCGAACAGGGCCGTAGTCACCACCGCGGCGATGATGGTAACGGCGAGCCAGGCCTTGCCGGTCTCGATGTCCGTCATGAAGTACACCAGCGAACGGGTGAACTCGGCGTCGCCGGAGAGCCCCTGTCCCGCGACGTCTGCGTAGGTGAGGACGAGGACGGCCACAGCGGATAGGGTCCACGCCGCACCCGCTGCGGCGGCAACGGCGAGGGCCCGGGCGAAGGCGGGATGTTCGGGTGCGTCGAGGTCCTTCTCGCGGGAACGCGACCCACCGAGGTTCTTGGGCAGGATGCCGACGGCGAAGATCAAGCCGCCCACCACCGTGGCCACCGAGACGTTGTGGATGGCCTTGGCGAACGGAAGGCCCCACCGGACCAAGGCGCCTGGGTCCGAAACCTGTCGGGCTGCGGAAGCACCGGAGAAAATGAGTGCCGCTGCCAGCGCGAGGAACAGCGCCGCCAGGCCAGCTAGTTGCCAAGGCAGGGAAATCCCCGCGACTGTAGTGCCTCCCCGCGCTCCCGGCTTGGGAACAGGCGAAGGGGCAGTTGCGGAACTTCTTGCTGATGGCACTTATCCATTGTCCGCTACCTGTCGCCGGGCTGCGAATCGGGACGGCGCTATGTGGATTATCCCAAAGCAAAAGGGACGGCAACCATCAGGTTGCCGTCCCTTCAAGGCATTCGCCGAAGAGTTATTACTTCTTCTTGGCGACAGCAGCCTTCAGCTTGGAGCCAGCGGTCAGCTTGACGCTGTGGCCGGCTGCGATCTGGATGGTTTCGCCGGTCTGCGGGTTACGGCCGGTGCGGGCTGCACGGTCGGTGCGCTCAACTGCGAGCCAGCCCGGGATGGTGATCTTTTCGCCGGCGGCGACAGAAGTCTCGAAAACTTCGAACAGTGCATCGAGCACGGAGTTGACTGCTGCCTGGCTGGTGCCAGCCTTGCCTGCTACCTCTGCAACGAGTTCACTACGGTTCTTAGCCATTTACGTCCTCCTGGACTCATACGTTTTTGAGCTTTCAAGCGGAATGCGAGCAAGCCACTGTTCGAAAACTTACCAGCTTGGACTGGCATGGCCAGCAAATTCCGCGTGTTTCCGCGCCTTTTTGACCAAAATCACCGGATTTTCGGGGTTTTTTGGGGTGCTTTACGCCCTTGGCGTACCCTTCGGCGGTGATCCCGACCTGCGGCCGGGCCCGGGTGGGAACAGAATCCGCAGGACAGTATGTGTGCCTGCCACTCTTTCGGGGACCATTCTTACGGAGCCGCAGTTCATTCCGCCGACCCAACCGGCACACGTTGCGACAATTGCGTAGAGGGTCAGCGGGGTGATACTTTTCCGGTGATCGTGAACTTTTGGCAGGAGGTGAGACCCATGAACGCAGTATCCACAGTGGGCGCTCCCCTGCAGTCCACGATCTCGCGACTGACCTAGTCGCCATTGGGAGCGCCCGTCACGCACTTCGCGAAAGGCGACTCCCATGAACTCATCATCTTCTTCACCTCTGCACAGCACACCGACGACGGTCACTGAGGGGCCGGGCTCAGACGAGCCTTCGCCTGGAGTCGACGCTTCCACCCGGCTCCACCCCACGGGGCAGCGGGCATTGGTCCTCGGCGGCGGCGGTTCCACAGGCAACGCATGGCTGATCGGCGTGATCGCAGGACTGTTCGACGCCGGGCTGGATGCAACCACGGCCGACCTCACCATAGGAACATCAGCTGGCGCGACGGCCGCCGCCCAGCTGGCCGGTGCGACGCCGGCGGAACTATTTGCTGCCGCCCTTGCACCTGTCCCGCAGCGGGCCGGAGCTCCAGCTGTCACCAACCCACGGAATCCGGCCAAGCCCGTGGTGGACCACTTGGACAGAACGGCCAGGATCATCGATGCTTCCGAGGATATGCCTGATATGCGCCGCAGAATGGGAGCGGCGGCTATCGACATGGCTGAGGCGATGGACGGTGCCAGTGCCCGGTGGCGGGCCACCGTCGCAACCCGGCTGCCCCAACAGTCGTGGCCGGAACGAGCAGTGCTTCTCACCGCAGTTGACGCCCAAACAGGTGAACCGGTGGTATTCGACCGTCACAGCGGCGTGGAGTTGGTGGACGCCGTGGCCGCCAGCTGTGCCAGTGGCTTCGCTTACAGCATTGGCAATGGCCGCTACATCGATGGTGGATACCGAACCAACGCTGAGAATGCCGACCTGGCCGCCGGGCACGCACGGGTGCTGGTGCTGTCACCCTTTGGTGGCCAAACACGGACACCTACAAAATGGCATATGCACCTCGCAGCCCAGATAGACACTCTAAGGGGCAACGGCAGCCGCGTGGAAACGGTGTTCCCGGAAGGGGAGTCGGAGCACATGTTCGGCATCAATGCCATGGATCTGTCCCTGCGACCGGCCGCAGCCCGAGCCGGGTTCGACCAAGGCAGAGCCCTCGCCGGTCAGCTGCGCGAGTTCTGGCAATAACGGCACCAAGGCGGCCGTGGTGGGTGGTTAAATGTGAAGAGGGGCCCCCCCCCGGGGGGGGGGGGGGGGGGTTTTTTTTTTTGGGGGGGGGGGGGCGGACCCCCCCCCCCCCCCGCGGGGGGGGGGCCTCTTCTTAATGGTTGTCCGGCGGTGTCCTACTCTCCCACACCCTCCCGGGTGCAGTACCATCGGCGCTGTGGGTCTTAGCTTCCGGGTTCGGAATGGGACCGGGCGTTTCCCCCA